>JAFAWL010000364.1 GCA_019241805.1 Actinomycetota bacterium | reverse complement strand
AGCCGAAGTTCGAACTCGTGCAGCAGGTGCTCGCCGACCGCTTGGGCGGCGCCGACGGGGTCAGCTGGACGAAGCCTGCCGGCGGCTACTTCGTCAGCCTGGAGGTGCGCCCGCGCACGGCGCGGCGCGTGGTCGAGCTGGCCGATGCGGCCGGGGTCAAGCTGACGCCGGCGGGCGCGCCGTTCCCCGAGGGCAAAGATCCGCTCGACAGCAACATCCGTATCGCGCCGAGCTTTCCCGCACCGGACGAACTGGAGCAGGCGCTGTCGGTGTTGGCCGACTGCGTGCTGCTCGCCGCCGACGAAGCCGACTGATCGTCGGGGCCGGCTGACCGGTCGGTCCGCTTGACCGGTCGGTCAGGGCTGACCGGGCGCTGCGCCGATCAGCCCTGCGTCAGCCGGCAGCCCTCGTCAACGCCCGGCGCGTGAGCACCCGAGCCAGGTGCGATCGGTATTCGCCGTCGGCGTGCAGGTCGGTGACAGGTTCGGTGCCCTCGGCGGCCAACTCTGCCGCGTCGGGGATCGAGGCGCCCCTCGCCAGCGCCTGTTCGGTGGCGCGCGCCCGTAGCGACGTCGGCCCCATGTTGCCCAGCGCGACCCGGCCTCCGACCGTCGCGACGGTCACGATGCCCCAGTCGTTGGCTCGGCGGGTGAACTTCTCGTAGCCCCAGCCGGCCCCCATGCGCCGTGGCGTGCCGATGGCCACGACCAGCTCGTCGGGCTGTAGCACCGTCTCGAAGTAGCCCGTGAAGAAGTCGTCGACCGCGACTCGTCGGGTGCCTTCGGGGCCCTGTAGCTCGAGCCAGCCGTCCGAGGCGAGAAGCGCGCTGGGCAGGTCAGCCGCCGGGTCGGCGTGCGCCAGCGAGCCGCCGATCGTTCCGCGGTGCCGGATCTGCGGGTCGCCGACCAGGCCGGCGGCGTGGGCCACCAGCGGCGCCTCGCGTTCGAGGATTTCGGACGCGGCCAGCTCGCCGTGCTTGGTCAGCGCGCCGATCACGACATCGTCTCCGTCCCGGCGCACACCGCTGAGGTCGGGCAGCCCGGCGATGTCGATCAGCACGCTCGGCATGGCCAGTCGGAGTTTCATCATCGGCAGCAGCGAGTGTCCACCGGCGAGCAGTTTGGCGTCGTCGCCGTGCTCACCCAGCAGTTGCAGCGCGTGCTCGGCCGAGGTGGCGCGGACGTAGTCGAACTGAGCGGGGATCATGCCGACTCCGCCGCGTGAAGAACGGCCCGCACGATGTTGTGATAGCCGGTGCAGCGACAGAAGTTGCCTTCCAGACCCTCGCGGACTTCTTCCTCGGTCGGGTGCGGATTCTCGCTGAGGAAACCGACCGTGGCCATAACCATGCCGGGCGTGCAGAAGCCGCACTGCAGCCCGTGCTCGGCGCGGAAGGCAGCTTGCACCGGGTGCAGCTCCTCGGCGCCGCCGTCCAGGCCTTCGGCGGTGGTGACGGAATGGCCGTCGGCCTGCACGGTGAGCACCGTGCAGGACTTCACCGACTTGCCGTCGAGCAGGACCGTGCAGGCGCCACACGAGGTCGTGTCGCATCCGACGTTGGCCGCGCGCAGGTCGCACACCTCGCGCAGGTAGTGGACGAGCAGCAGTCGTGGCTCGACCTCGTCGCTACGCGGTTCGTCGTTGACGGTGATATTGACGCGCATCAGGCGTTCTCCGATCGCGCCGCTTGGATCGCTTTCCAGACCCGTTGCGGCGATGTGGGTAGGTCGATGTGGCGGACGCCGAGATGCGACAAGGCATCGACGACGGCGTTCTGGACCGCGGGGGTGGAGCCGATCGTGCCGGCTTCACCGATCCCCTTGGCGCCCAGCGGGTTGTAGGTGGTCGGCGTCTGCATATCGACCAGCTCAAAACTCGGCATCTCGGTTGCCGACGGGAACGGATAGTCGGCGAAACTCGCCGTCATCGGATTTCCGTCGGCGTCGTAGACGAATTCCTCCAAGAAGGCCTGGGCCGCGCCCTGGGCGATGCCGCCATGGCGCTGGCCGTCGGCCAACAGCGGGTTGAGGATCACGCCCGCGTCGTCGACGGCGATCACCCGTCGCAGCACGACCTTGCCGGTCTCGGTGTCCACGTCGACGACGGCCACGTGGGCGCCGAAGGGGAACGTCGCTCCCGGCTGGAAGAAGTCGGTTTCGACGAACAGTCGTTCGTGTTCGGCCAGTTGCGCGAGGCTGACCGACGTGCCCGGCACACCGGCGACCGCGAACGCGCTGGTGGCTACGTCGAACTGCAGGTCGTCCGGATTGGCTTCGAGCTCCTCGGCCGCGCGCGTCCGAGCGACGTCGACCAGCTCGCGGGATGCCTTCTGCACGGCCGAACCGCCTTGCTGCAGACTGCGCGACCCGCCGGTGCCCCCACCCCGGGGGATCAGGTCGGTGTCGCCCCACTTGAGCGTGATCTTGTCCATCGGGATGCCGAGCACGTCGCTGGCCAGCATCGCCCACGCGGTCTCGTGCCCCTGCCCGTGTGGCGACGTGCCGGTGAGGATGGTCACGGAGCCGTCCGGATGCACCTCGACGAGCGCGTTCTCGTGCGGCTCGCCGGACTCCGCGCCACCGCCGGTCACCTCGACGTAACTGGACAGGCCGATGCCGAGGGCGATCGGGTCGCCGTTGGCGCGGCGCTTGGCCTGCTCGGCCCGAAGTTGCTCGTAATCAGCCGCTTCGAGGACCCGATCCAGGGCGGCCTCGTAGTCGCCGGTGTCGTAGACGGCGCCGAACTTCGTCTGGTGCGGCTCGGTGAACGGCGGCAGGAGGTTGCGGCGGCGAACCTGGGCCGGGTCCATGCCGATCTCGGCCGCGAACAGGTCAACCGCGCGTTCGACGGCGGCGGTCGCCTCGGGCCGTCCGGCGCCGCGGTAGGCGCCGACCGGCGTGGTGTTGGTGACGATGGCCTTGGCGATCGATTCGGCGCGGTCGAAGGCGTAGGTGCCCGGCGTCATCAAGATCGTCAGCGACGGCAGCAAGCCACCGATCTTCGGGTAACCGCCGCAGTCCTGAAGGATCTCCAGCCGGTAGGCCTCCATCCGCCCGTCGCGCGTACCGCCGACGGTCACCGTCTGGATCTGCGCCCGGGCGTGCGTCATGCCGAGCAGGTTCTCGTACCGGGTCTCGTTCCAGCGGGCGGGACGGTTGAGCTTACGGGCGACCCAGGCAGTTGCCACGTGCTCCAGGTCCGCCCCGAACTTGGCGCCGAATCCGCCGCCGACGTCGGGGGTGATGACCCGAACGTCAGCCGCGCCGATGCCGAGCATGCCGACCATCGCGCCCTTCGTGCCCTGAGCGCCCTGGTTCGGAATCCAGGCCGTCAAGCGACCGTCGTCGCCCCACACGGCGGCGGCGCCGCGCGACTCCATCGGAGCCGGAGCGATGCGCTGGTTCACGATCCGATGCTTGACGACGACCTCGCAGCCGTCGAACAGCTTCGAATCGAGATCGGCCTCCGAGCCGTATTCGATCGCGACGTTGGTGCCCGCCTCCGGGAACAGCAAGGTCTCGCCCGCGAGCGACTCGTCGATGTCGACGACAGCCGCCAGCGCGTCATAGTCGACGTCGACCAACTCGACCGCGTCCTCGCCCTGGTACGCCTCCTCGGTGACGACGATGGCGACCGGATCGCCGACGTAGCGCACCACGTCACGCGCGAGCGGTGGCCGCTTCATCGCCTGGTTCATCGTCGGAAGTATCGGTGGGACATCGGGCAGATCGGCGAGGTCGGCCGCGGTGTAGACGGCGACGACTCCGGGTGCGGCCAGCGCCCCGCTCGGATCGATGCCCACGATTCGAGCATGGGCGACGGGCGATCTGACGAAGAAGACGTGGACGGCGCCGGTGAGGCGCTCGTCAACGAGGTCTTCGGTGTAGTTGCCGCCGATGGTCAGAAATCGTGGATCTTCTGTACGCAGGACCCGGGTGCCAAGAATGCTCACCCGTCGAACGTAGCGAAGGCTTCCTCTGCTTACCAGCGGGCCCTGCGTTACGTCGGTCTACGCGAGTCCGCCGCCCGGTCCGGACGGATACGGGCGGCGCTCGAGTACAGCCGGGCGGCGCCGGTCGAGTACAGCCGGGCGGCGGCGCTAAGAAGACTGGATCGGAGGCTCGGGATATCCGAGGTCGTGCAGTGTCACGTTTAGCTGCTCCAACAGCCGGCGTAGCAGCGGAAGTGACACGCCCACGACCGTGTGCGGGTCTCCGGTGATGCCGTCGATGAACCACCCGCCGAGGCCGTCGATGGTGAACGCGCCGGCCACCTGTTCCGGTTCCCCGGAGGCGACGTAGGCATCAATCTCCTCGGCGGTCGGTCGCCCGAACCGAACCTCGGTGGTCGCGACCTCGCCCGCGCTTGTCCCGCTCGCGGTTCGGAGCAGAAAGTGGCCGGTGTGCAGGAAACCGACAGCGCCTCGCTGCCGCAGCCACCGTGCGCGGGCGGCCCCGGCGGAACCCGGCTTGCCGAACGGCTGCCCGTCCAGTTCGAGCAACGAGTCGCAGCCTAGGACGAGCGCGTCGCCCTCGACGCGCTGCGCGACCGCCCGCGCCTTGGCTTCGGCCAACCGTGCCGTCAGCTCACCGACGGTGGGAGCCGCGAGCGCGTCCTCGTCGACTCCGCTGACGATGGTCTCGGGACACAAACCAGCCCGGCGCAGCGTTTCGAGCCGTGCCGGCGAGGCCGAGGCCAACACGAACCGGATGGATGACGGCATCCTGCTCACGCTAGGCCACTGGCGTGGCGCGAGGACGCCGCTTTCTGGTGGCCGGCACGTGCTCCTACTCATCGTTCCCGCTCATCGTGCCCGGAAGGCGTACTCGCCGTTCCCCGAACCGCGCACTCACCGTTCCGGGAAGCGCGTCCTTACCGGTTCCCGGAAGAAGGTCGCTAGGGCGGTGGTGTCGTGTGGTGGTTGTGGGCGGTGTTGCGGAGGGGTGTTTGTTGGGGGTCGAGCCAGGTGGGTGGTGTCCAGTGGGGGAGGCCGTCGGTGATGGTGCAGGTCCAGCCGGTGCGGGTGTGGTCGGGGTAGTGGGGCCGGCACAGCAACGTGAGGTTCGCTAGGTCGGTCGGTCCGCCCTGGGCCCACGGG
>JAFAWL010000345.1 GCA_019241805.1 Actinomycetota bacterium | reverse complement strand
GACGTCAGCACCTGGACGACGAGGATGGCCATCGTGCCCAGCACGGCCAGAATCCCGTACTGGTAGGTGTAGGCAGCGGCGGTCGGATCGCTTCCCTCGACGGCGAAGAACAGGATCGTCACGACGAGGGTAACGCCGCTCTGTACGAGCGAGGCGATGTGCGGCGAGCCGTGCTTCGGGTGGGTCGCGCCCATCCGGCCGCTCTGCGAGGGGAATTCACGACCGATCGCGTACAGGTAGCGCGCGGCCGCGTTGTGAAAGGCCAGGGCGCACGCGAACGAACCGGTGACGATAAGGAACTCGAACGCGTGCACGGCCCAGCGACCGAGGTAGTGGTCGAATACGCTCTCGAACATTCTTAATGGATTCGTCGCCGCTAGCGAGATCGACTGGTCGATGCCGTTGCCCGAGAGCACCATCCACGAAACGAAGGTGTAGAAGAGCCCGAGACCGACGACCGCGATCAGGGTGGCTCTCGGGACGATTCGCCTCGGGTTGCGCGACTCCTCGCCGTAGACCGCCGTCGTCTCGAAGCCGACCCAAGACCAGAACGCGAAGAACAGTCCGATCGCCGCCGAGCCTGCGGGTATCAGCGTCTTGCCGTCGGCGCCGTCGAGGCCCAACGACCGGGAGCCGCCGGCGTCGCTGCCGCCGGCCGCCAGGCCCTTGAAGCTGTTGACGGGGTTCACCGCCTGCGGGATCAACCCGTTCGCGCCGCCGCCACGAAAGAGAACCGAGAAACTGAGCAGGGCCAGCAGGAGCACTTCACAGACGAGGAAGCAGCCCAATATCAGGGCCGTGATGTTGATGTCGTAGTAGCCGAGGAGCGCGATAACGGCGATGCCCACCGCGGCGATGAGCAACCAGCTGACATCGACGTGGAACCACGCCTGGATGGTGGCATTGCCGAAGTAGGAGAAGATCCCGATGAGGGAGCCCTCGAACACCACATAGGCGAGGGTGGCGGTGAACCCGGACGCCATGCCCCAGATCTGACCGAGGCCGTGTGAGATGAAGCCGAAGAACGCGCCGGTCGTGGTCAGGTGGCGAGCCATCGCGACGTAGCCGACGGCAAACAGGCAGAGGACGACCGTCGCGAAGAGGAAGCCGCCGGGGGCGCCCAGGCCGTTGCCGGAGCCGACGGCGATCGGCACGTTGCCGCTCATCGCGGTAATGGGCGCGGCATTCGCCAGTGCCATGAACAACACCCCGAACAGGCCGACCGCGCCGGCCTTGAGCCGGTGGACGTCTTCGGAGCGAGCGACCGGAGCCGGTCCGACGCGGTCGAGTTCGTCGGAGGTCGCCATCGCGGACACGCTACTAGGTGATCGCGAAGCGGCTGATCGACCGCCGAGAGAAAGGCCCCTCGGTAGATTGCCGACACCACACGATTCCGTGGGCTTCGCCGGCGATGATGCCTCCGCGGTCCACAGCCGAGCGCTCACCACGATCTGAGGAAGTAGCTGATGACGCTGCACGACCTGTCCGGTGGGGCCGATGTGCTCGACCGGGTCACCGCGGTCGCGCGGGCGGCCCTCGCAGGTTACGGCTGGTCGGCGGCGAGCACGATCGAATTGATCAATGTCTCGGAGAACGCGACATTCCGGGTCACCGGCGCCCACGGCGGCGCGACGGTGCTACGCGTGCATCGGCGGCGTTATCACTCACCGACCGCGATCGAGTCTGAGCTCTCGTGGCTGACCGCCGTGGGCGCCGACACCGCCATCCGCACGCCGCGGGTCACGCCCACCGTTGACGGGCGGCGCGTACTGCGGGTGCCCGATCCGGACGGCGCCGAGGACCGCTGCTGCGTCATGTTCGAGTTCCTGCCGGGTGCTGAGCCCTCCGAACATTCCTGGGTGGCCGACTTCTGCGCGCTCGGTGAGCTCACCGCCCGCTTGCACGAGCACGCCGCGCACTGGACCCGGCCGCGGGGATTCACCCGCTTCTATTGGGACTACGACGCCGCCTTCGGCTCCGAAGCTCGGTGGGGTCGCTGGCAACACGGCCTCGGGGTCGGACCGGAGGAGTCAGCGGTATTCACTCGACTGGACGCCGCCCTGAAGGCGCGCTTGGCGGCATTCGGCCAGGGTCCGGGCCGATTCGGGCTCATCCACGCCGATCTCAGGCTGGCCAACCTGCTCGTCGAACCGGGACAGCCCACGTCTGTGATCGATTTTGATGACTGCGGATTCGGTTGGTACCTCTACGACTTAGGGGCCGCGCTGAGCTTCATCGAGCATCGACCCGAGGTGCCGGAAATGATCGACGCGTGGGTGCGTGGGTACCGCCGAGTGCGCGCGCTTCCGGACGAGGACGTCGAGGAAGCGTGGACGTTCGTCATGTTCCGTCGGTTGCTGCTCACAGCCTGGGTCGGTTCCCATCCGGCCGCGGCGGATGCTGCCCACGTGGGCGCCGGCTACACCACCGACGGGTGCGAGCTGGCCGAGTGGTATCTCGGTCGCTTCAGCTGAACCGAGTGCTGTCAGCCCGAGTCGCTAGTTGGCGGGTCGTCACGGCGCTCTCGCCAGCCGAGCCCGCAGAGGCCGACAGCCACCAGCGCGCACGCAGCCAGCACGATCATGGTGACCCGCAGCCCGTTGTCCGGACCGCTGCGGGCCGCCGTGGCGTAGGTGGTCGCGGCGACGGCGACACCCAGGGCCGTGCCGAAGCCGCGGGTCATGTTGAGCACACCGCTGACCATGCCGGACTGTTCGGGACGGCCGGCGCGGGCGATAGCGGCGTTGTTGGCCGGGGTGAACAGGCCTAGGCCGACGCCGCACAGCGCCAGGACTACGAGCAATACGGCCCGGCCCGAGGGCGCGACAGCACCGACGACGAAGGCGCCGAGGGTGATGCTGACGCCGGCGGTGGTCGCTAGCGACGAGCCGCGCCGGTCGGCCAAGATGCCCGCGAACGGCGCGACGAGACCGAGCGCCAGGGGCAGGACGGTCACGATCAGCCCGGCCGTCTCGGGCCGGTCGTGCAAGGCCGCCTCGATGTAGAGCGGGCTGACCAGCAGCACACCGAACAGCACCAGATAGGCCAGCAGGCCACTGGCGATGCTCGCGGCGAACGATCGGCTCGCCGTCAGCAGACGCAGGTCGATCAGCGGCTCGCGTCGGCGCCATTCGATAACCCCGAATCCCGCGAGTAGCGCAATACCGAGAGCCAGCAGGACGCCGACGACCAGCCACGACAGGTGTTGGGTGATAGCCGAGAGCGCGAAGAGCAGCAGTGCGGCGCCAGGAGCAAGAGTCGCGAGCCCGGCGGTGTCGAAGCGGGCCCGGCCGGCGAACTGCCGGGTGCGCGGAATCAGCAGGACGGCCATGACGACACCGACGATCCCGGCCGGCACGTTGACGAAGAAGACCAGCCGCCAGCCACCGGCGCCGATCAGCAGGCCGCCGACCGCCGGGCCGAGAGCGAGACCGAGGGCCTGGGCGGCGCCCTGGATACCGACGGCTCGATTGAGCTGGGCCGGCGCGACCGACGTGCGGATCACGGCGACGCTGTTGGCCTGCAGCAGCGCCGCGCCGAGCCCCTGCACCACGCGCATCACGATCAGCACAGCGAGGTTCGGCGCGATCGTGCAGCCGAGCGACGCCAGCGTGAACACCACGAAGCCATAGGTGTAGAGCAATTTCCGCCCGAACACGTCGGCCAGTCGACCCGCGGCCGACACGGCGCCGATCAGGACCAGCAGGTAGGACAGGGAGACCCATTCGACCGCGCCCAACGAGGCGTGCAGGTCGCGACTGAGCGCGGGCAGTGCGAGGGTGACGATGCTGGCGTCCAGTTGGCCCATGAACGCGCCCACACACACGGCGGCAACCGCGAGCCAGGGGGCTTCGGTCGATTCGCGAATCCGCGCCGGCCGCGATGGTTCGACGAGGAAGCGGCTCACCGGTCGAGCCCCGCGCACGCTAGCTGGGCCACGGCGCCATTGTGGCCGAACAGCGAGTGGGGAACCTCGCCGGGCCGGTCAGCCGTTCGGCAGGCGCGATCCCGCGCGGGCCCGGGTCGCCGTAACCAGCGATCGGTTCAAACGGTCTGCCAGCTGTCGTTGGGCAGCGGTTCCGGCTCGTCCACCTGCTCCTCGCCGCCACCGTCGTCGCTGCACCACGGGCACCACGGCTGCAATCGCCGATGGGTGCTGTAGGACAGCACGAGATAGACCATCGAGGACTGGATGACGGTCCAGGCCAGACGTCCGGACAGGCACCCGTAGAAGACGAAGACGTTCGAGCCGAACAGCACCACGAGATAGCCGATCAGAATTCGCCGGTTGGCGCCGGCGTGCGTGACGAGAAAGCGCAGCCGGTAACGCGTGGCCTGTTCAGCCGGATTGAGCGGCATGGCGGCCATGCAGTGCTCGCACAGCCGTCGATCGTGCTGCCGCATCATGATCCAGCTGGTGACGACGAAAAGCATGACGACTAACGGAACGACGAGCGACTGCAGCGAGCCCGCCGGCAATGGCCGAAGGCACAGCAGGATCGCCGCCGCGATCGATGCGAGCAGCATCGTGGAACCCCAGTGTCCCCACCGATCCGAGACACGTTTCGCCCACGGCACCGAGCCGTCCAAATTCATCTAAGCCCCCCGGCCTGTCGAGAATCCCGACTGCGTCCAGAATGCCCTCTTCGGCGCGTTGGCACAAGCAGAGCGGCTGCTCCAGCGGGGTGGTTCGGCCGTCAAAACAAGGGGATTCTCCGCGCCGATGACCGCTGGGGCAGGCGGTCGGGCCGTGAGTGGCAAGCTTCATGAGACAGGCAGCTTCATAAGACAGGCAGCTTCATAAGACAGCGGGCCGAGCCATCGGCCGGGGAGAGGATGTCGACATGACGCAGAGGGTGCCGGCGGGCACGCCGACCGAGATGTTAATCGACGGCGGGTGGTGTTCCGGTTCACAGGGCCGCTTCACCGTCCTCGATCCGTCGACCGGCGAGCCGATTGCCGACGTACCGAGGGCGGGCACCGACGACCTCGTTCGCGCAGTCGCCGCTGCTCACGCGGCTCAGCCCGGCTGGGCGGCCACCGCTCCACGCGAGCGGGGTGAAGTACTCCGGCGCGCGTTCGAGCTGATGACTTCGCGGCGCGAACAGCTCGCGTATCTGATGTCGCTGGAGATGGGCAAGTCCCTCACCGACGCGCGCGGTGAAGTGACGTATGCGGCCGAGTTCTTCCGATGGTTCTCCGAGGAAGCCGTGCGGATCGACGGCACGCTGCGCACGGCTCCGTCCGGGGCCAACCGCATCCTCACCTTCCGCAAGCCGGTCGGCGTGGCCCTGCTGCTCACTCCCTGGAACTTCCCGGCGGCCATGGCTACGCGCAAGATCGGCCCCGCGTTGGCCGCCGGATGCTCGGTCGTGCTGAAGCCGGCCGAGGACACGCCGCTCACCGCGCTCGTGCTGGCATCGATCCTCGCCGAGGCCGGAGCGCCGGCCGGCGTGGTCAATGTCGTGACAACGGACCGGCCGGGGGAGTTGGTCGAGGCAGCGTTGCGCGACGAACGCGTACGCAAGCTGTCGTTCACCGGCTCGACCGGTGTCGGGCGCCTGCTGCTGCGGCAGGCCGCCGATCGCATCGTCAACTCTTCGATGGAGCTCGGGGGCAATGCCCCGTTCATCGTTCTCGACGACGCCGACCTCGACGCCGCGGTCGAAGGCGCGATGCTGGCCAAGATGCGCAACGGCGGTCAGGCCTGCACGGCGGCGAACCGATTCCTGGTGCAGGAACCCGTCGTCGAACAGTTCGCACGGAAGTTGTCCGTGGCGATGGCCGCTCTTCGCCTCGGACCCGGTACCGACGAGCAGACGCAACTCGGACCGATGATCAATTCCAAGCAGCGTGACGGCGTTGCCGCCAAGGTCGAGGCGACCGTCTCCAGCGGTGCGCGTGCTGTGACCGGCGCTGTTGTGCCGGACCGGCCTGGTTTCTACTACGAGGCGACCGTCGTCACCGACGTCGCTCGCGATTCTGAACTGGCCACTGACGAGATCTTCGGACCGGTCGCCCCGATAATTACCGTCGCCGACGAGAACGACGCGATCGCGTTCGCGAACGACACCGAAATGGGTCTGACGGCCTACGTCTATTCCGGATCGTTGACCCGAGGCCTGCGGGTGTGCGAGCGGCTCGAGGTCGGCATGGTCGGGCTGAACCGCGGCCTGGTGTCCGACCCCGCCGCGCCCTTCGGCGGGGTCAAACAGTCCGGCCTCGGTCGCGAAGGAGGCTACGAGGGCATCGACGCATACCTCGAAACGACCTACGTCGCCACGAGCTGGTAGGGAGCTAGAGCGCCGCGGTGATGCGAGCCGCTCCCCGCACGAGCAAGGCGCTGTAGCGGTTGCCGGGTGTGCGCCCGAGGCGCTCGATCGGGCCCGAGATGGACAAGGCCGCGATGACCTCACCGCCGTGCCTGACCGGGGCCGACACGGACGCCACACCGGCCTCGCGCTGGCCGATCGACTGGGCCCATCCCCGTCGTCGCACCTCGGCGAGGGTGCGCGCGCTGAATTCGGCGCCGGCCAGCAGTTCTCCC
Organism: Actinomycetota bacterium; assembly: GCA_019241805.1. GTDB lineage: Bacteria > Actinomycetota > Actinomycetes > Mycobacteriales > Jatrophihabitantaceae > JAFAWL01. Next base: position 5,167 of record JAFAWL010000345.1, on the reverse strand, counting down.
AGACCCGGACCGGTCCGCCAGGCACAGAGGACCTGCGCGCCGGAGCCCGCCGTGAGTGGCAGGCGTGACCCGACCGGAACCGTGGTGCGCAAGCCTGAGGCTCGCTCGGCCGCCGCGATGCAGACCCGCTCGCTGCCGTCGCTGCGATAGAGCTGGGCGCTCTCGCCGGATTCGTCGCGCACCCAGGTCAGCACCGGTCCCGCGGCCAAGGCCAACGGATCGGGGACCGCCGCGGCCAGGTCGCGCAGCCGCGGGCCGAGCACGAAGCGGCCCTCGACATCGCGCGCGAGCAAGCCGTGCGATTCCAGCGCGACCGCGAGCCGGTGTGCGGTCGCCCGCGGCAGTTCGGCCGCCTCGACGAGCTCGGCCAGCGACATCGGCCGGGCTGCGGTCTCCTCGAGGATGGCCACCGCCTTGTCGATCACACCGATTCCGCTGATCCCCGTCGGGCTGGTAGGTTGTCCCACGCAGCAATACTATTGTCTCACGATATGAGACGGCAAGATCTGGTCCGGGCGCCTGGTCGGCTGGATCGCCGAACCGTCGTCACGCGAAGAGGATGCGATGGGTCAGACACTCGCCGAGAAGCTCTGGGAAAGCCACGTCGTGCGCAGCGCGCCGGGTGAGCCGGACCTGCTCTACATCGACATGCATCTGGTGCACGAGGTCACCAGCCCGCAGGCGTTCGACGGTCTGCGACTGGCCGGGCGTCCGGTGCATCGACCGGACCTCACCCTTGCGACCGAGGACCACAACGTCCCGACTCAAAACATCTTCGCGCCGATCGCCGATCCGGTCAGTCGCACACAGGTCGAGACGTTGCGCCGCAACTGTGAAGAGTTCGGGGTGCGGCTGTATCCGATGGGCGACGCCGAGCAGGGCATCGTGCACGTCATCGGCCCGCAGCTCGGAATCACCCAACCGGGAATGACCATCGTCTGCGGTGACTCGCACACATCGACGCACGGCGCCTTCGGCGCACTGGCCTTCGGTATCGGCACCAGTCAGGTCGAGCACGTCCTCGCGACCCAGACGTTGCCGATGGACCGACCGAAGACGATGGCCGTGACGGTCACCGGTGAACTGCCCGTCGGCGTCACGCCGAAGGACGTGATCCTCGCGGTCATCGCCAAGACCGGCACCGGCGGCGGCCAGGGATACATGGTCGAGTACCGCGGCGACACGTTCGAGCGGATGAGCATGGAAGGCCGGATGACGGTCTGCAACATGAGCATCGAGTGGGGCGCCCGGGCCGGCATGATCGCACCCGATCAGGAGACGTTCGACTACCTACGCGGGCGGGACCACGCACCCAAGGGCGCCGAATGGGACGCCGCGGTCGAGTATTGGACAAGCCTGCGTACCGACGACGACGCCGAGTTCGACGCCGAGGTCACGCTCGACGCCACGACGCTGACGCCCTTCGTCACCTGGGGAACCAACCCCGGCCAGGGCGCGCCGTTGGGAAGCTCGGTGCCCTACCCCGAGGACTTCGAGGACACCGACCGGGTCGCGGCAGAGAAGGCGCTGACCTACATGGGTCTGCAGGCCGGCATGCCACTTCGCGAGATCACGGTCGACACCGTCTTCGTCGGGTCGTGCACCAACGGTCGCATCGAGGATCTGCGCGCCGCCGCCGAGGTGATCCGCGGGCGGCAGGTCGCCGACGGCGTTCGCATGCTCGTCGTGCCCGGTTCGATGCGCGTGCGCAAGCAGGCCGAGCAGGAGGGCCTCGATGCGATCTTCACCGCGGCCGGAGCTGAGTGGCGGCAGGCCGGTTGTTCGATGTGCCTGGGCATGAATCCCGATCAATTGGCGCCGGGCGAGCGCAGCGCCTCGACGTCCAACCGCAACTTCGAAGGGCGGCAGGGCAAGGGCGGCCGCACCCACCTCGTATCGCCCCTGGTGGCCGCGGCCACCGCCGTCACGGGACATCTGGCCGGTCCGGCGGATCTGTAGGAGATGACGATGGAAAAGTTCAACGTGCACGCCGGGACCGCCGTCGCGCTGCGTCGAAGCAACGTCGACACCGACCAGATCATCCCGGCGGTGTACTTGAAGCGGGTGACCCGCACCGGCTTCGAGGACGGACTGTTCAGTGCGTGGCGGGCCAATGAGCCCGACTTCGTCCTCAATCAGCCGCGCTTCGCCGGCGCCACCATCCTGGTTGCCGGTCCCGACTTCGGTACCGGCAGTTCGCGCGAGCACGCCGTCTGGGCGTTGCTCGACTACGGATTCAAGGTCGTCATCTCGCCGCGGTTCGGTGACATCTTCCGCGGCAACTCGCTCAAGGCCGGCCTGTTGACGGTCGAGCTCGGCGAGAAGATCGTCCAACGGATGTGGGACGACATCGAGGACGACCCCGCACTCGAAGTCACCGTCGATCTGGTCGAGCGGCAGGTCCGTTGGTCCGGCGAAATCCACGACTTCGAACTGGACGACTACAGCCGCTGGCGACTGCTGGAAGGGTTGGATGACATCGGCCTGACCCTCCGACACACCGACGACATCGCTGAATTCGAACGAGGTCGCTCGTCTTGGCTGCCGACGGTCGCCGCCCCCTCGGCGAGCTAACTCTCTCAACGTTTCTACTTATAAAATAGGGTGATTACCGGATGTCGTAGGGGTGAGTGTGGCCCCGCTCACCCCCTGACGTCCTTACGCTGAGGCGAAAAACTCCCGCGACACAAGCGCATTACGTTGTTCGGACGCTCGGAAAGCCTTACCGTTTCGGATCGAGGCGATCACCGGGATCGCGCAACGTCGAGAATGTGGTCCAGGAGGACACGTGCCAAACAAGGCTCAGTTCATCGAGCTGCTCGCCGACAAGTTCGAGGGAGACAAGCGCAAGGCTGCCGCTGCCCTCGACGCGGTCATCGACACCATCTACGCCAACGTCGCCAAGGGCGAGCGCGTGGCCCTGACCGGCTTCGGCATCTTCGAGAAGCGCGACCGGGCCGCACGCACCGCTCGTAACCCGGCGACGGGCGCGAGCGTCAAGGTGAAGAAGACCTCGGTCCCGGCCTTCCGCGCCGGTGCCGAGTTCAAGGCGATCACCAGCGGCGCCCGCAAGCTTCCGGCCGTGGCGAAGAAGGCTTCGGCCAGGAAGACCACCACCAAGGTCGCCGCCAAGAAGGCGGCGCCGGCGCGCAAGGCGACAGCCAAGAAGGCTCCCGCCAAGAAGGCTCCCGCCAAGAAGGTCGCAGCGAAGAAGACCGCCGCCAAGCGGGCTCGCTGAGTTCAACCGCTCTTCGGCGTCGACTGATCGACGCCCGCTAGGTTCGTTCCGGCCCGTCGCGCTGTATGCGCGGCGGGCCGGAATTCGTTGGCGGAGCCGACGGGCCGACGGATCGCTACTGCGTCAGGGATCAACCCATCTCGGCGGGAGCGCTGCCGTAATAGTCAGCGCTGATCACCCGACCCAGCCGGAAGCTCACGACCCAGACCGCGGCCTTGCGAGTCGCGGACGACGCCGGCGCCGGTACGAGTTCGAGGGCATCGATGATTCCCGGAATGGCATCGCCCTGACTGCTGATCAGGCTGCATCGGTGCGATACCGCTAGGTGACGCACCGCGGCCAGCGTCGCCTCCGGGTCGGTCTCGAACGCTTCGTCGGCGAACGTGTCGGTCTGTTCGATCGCCCGGTCGAGCAGCTCGGCGACCGGTTGCACGGTCTGCACGCAGCGCACGCGGTCGGCCGAGACGATCACCTCCGGTCCGAAGCCGGCGAGAAAGGGAACGAGGCGACGCGCCTGCTCGCGGCCGGCCGATTCGAGCGGGCGCAGGCGATCATCCTTGTGCCAGTGGGCGCGCTTGCCGGCCTTGGCGTGCCGGACGAGGACGACGGTCGAGCTGGGTAGCCCAGGTCGCAGCGCCTCGGCCACGACGGCCCGGTCGTGGTCGTAGGTGAGCGTGCGCATCGCGTCTCGTGGGGCGAGCCAGCGCAGTTCGTCGACCTCGTCCCCGGCCGTGAACGACCCCGACATGTGACGCATTCCCCAGTAGTCGACGGTCTTGCGAACACCCGCGACGAGGTATTCGATGCGTCCCAACCGGCGAGTCACCGCGACGGAGCTGCCGATCTCCTCCGCGACCTCGCGCAGCGCCGCTGGCAGCGGCTTCTCGCCGACGTGCAGTTTTCCCTTGGGAAGCGACCAGTCGTCGTAGCGCGGTCGGTGGATCAGCGCGAGCTCCATGCCGGCGTCGGATTCCCGCCAGACCACGCCGCCGGCGGCGCGGATGACCTCACGCGATCGGCCGCCCGAACCGCTACTCGCCACGGCCGGCGAGCATCCGCATCAACTGCACTTGGTAGTCCTCGGCGTTGCTGCCGCCCGAACGCACCCAGCGCCCGTCGGCTTGAAGTTCCCACGCGGCCGTCTCCGGTGCGAAAGCGAGATCGAGGCACTGCCGAAGGTGCGCGGTAGCGACGGGGTCGGCGACGCGGCAGAGCACCTCCACGCGGCGATCGAGGTTTCGGTGCATCAGATCCGACGAACCTATCCAGTACTCCGGCTGACCGTTGTTGGCCGTGTAGAAGATGCGGGAGTGTTCGAGGAAGCGCCCCAGGATCGAGCGAACCGAGATGTTGTCCGATAAGCCCGGCACCTTCGCCCGGATGGTGCAGAACGTGCGGACGAGCAGCTCCACGCGCACGCCCTCGCGCGAAGCGCGGTAGAGCGCGTCAGTCGTCTGCTCATCGACCAGATGGTTGGTCTTGATCTGGATGTGCGCCTCGTGTCCGGCCCGGGCGTGCTCGATCTCGCGGTCGATGCGGGCTATCAAGCCGGACCGAACGCCGTGGGGCGCGACCATCAACGTGCGGTACCCGGTCTGGCGGGAGTAGCCGGTGAGAACGTTGAACAGGTCGGTCAGGTCTGCACAAACGGCCTCGTCGGCGGTGAACAGGCCCAGGTCCTCGTACAGCCGTGCCGTCCGCGGGTTGTAGTTGCCGGTGCCGATGTGGGCGTACCGGCGAATGTTGCTGCCCTCTTGGCGAACGACCAGCGCGGTCTTGCAGTGGGTCTTGAGCCCGACGACGCCGTAAACGACGTGGCAGCCCGCACGCTCGAGCGCTCGGGCCCATTTGATGTTGGCTTGTTCGTCGAAGCGGGCTTGGATCTCGACCAGCGCGACGACCTGCTTGCCGGCCTCGGCGGCATCGATA
>JAFAWL010000323.1 GCA_019241805.1 Actinomycetota bacterium | reverse complement strand
CCAATGACGTTCGCGCTGAAGATGATTTCTGCGTGATACGGGTGACCGCGGCGCTGAACCGAGGTCCAATCCTGATCATCGGTGCGTTGGGGGCCGTGCTGACTATTGAGGCGGCCTGCGTGCTGGCCGGGGTCTGGTCGACGTTTGACGATCGCTCCGTGGTGCTCTTCGAGGGAGCGGCGATCGTCGCGTTTCTGGGCGCGATTCTGTTACTCGCCCGCTTGGACATTAGCCGTCGGGTCGGTGTCCGACTGATCCTAGGCGTCGGTGGCGTGTTCCAGCTGCTGGCGCTCTGCCGCCCGCCGGTCGACAGCGACGACGACTACCGCTACCTGTGGGATGGGAAAGTTCAGCTCGCCGGTATCGACCCGTACCGGTACGCGCCGGCTGATTCCGCTCTGGCCCACCTGCGCGGCGGTGACCTGTTCCTGCCCGGCGGTCCGGACTGCGGCGTGCACCACATCGCCGATGCGTGTACGCGTATCAACCTGCCCTACGCGCACACGATCTACCCGCCGGTCGCCGAGGGCATGTTCACGCTGGTTCGACTGATCTTCTTAGGCGGCGGAAGGCACCTGCCGGTTCAACTCGTGGCTGCTACCGGCGCACTGGTGATTGGTGCATTAATCGCACGGCGCGCGGCAGCGTTGTGGCAGGTGGCGCTTTGGACTTGGTGCCCCATCGTCGTGTTCGAGCTTGGTAACGGTGCCCACATCGACTGGCTGGCAGTGCTGCTGGGACTGGCCGCCTTGATGGTTGCAGGCCGCCCGCCGACAACCCGGAATCGACTCGGCGCCGGCGTCCTGCTCGGCGCGGCGATCGCCACAAAAATCTATCCGGGCCTGCTAGGCGCGAGCATGCTGCGCCGTCACCCGATAACAGTGATCTGCTCCGCAGTGGCGACGGTCGCCATCGTGTACCTGCCGCACGTCCTCGTTGTGGATTCGGCTGTGCTGGGTTACTTGCCCACCTACATCAATCAGGGCGGCTACGGCGGCGGCGACCGTTACCATCTGTTATCTCTGGTCAGCTCCGGACTCGGCACCACCGTGTTCGCGATCGTCGTCCTCGTGGTGGCGACGGTCTGGGCGCTGTTGCTCACCGACGAGGTGCATCCCGAATCGACCGCTCTTGTGCTCGTCGGCGTCACGGTGCTGGTCGGTACTCCGGAGTTGTCCTGGTACACGCTGTTGTTGCTCGCGTTGGCCGCGATCGCTGGCCGCCCCGAGTGGCTTGGGGTCGTGCTCGCACCGTCAGTTGTATACCTGCTGGTTGGCGCGTATCGGGTCGGGGGCGATCGCACGGCGACGCTGGCCTACGGAGCTGCGCTCGTTCTGCTCGTTGCCGCGTCGCTTTTCCGGCGCCTCCAGGGCCATTGTCATGAACCGGCTGTGCGTAGCTTGCCGGGGCACACGGCGGGTGCGGGAAAGGGCACCATCGAGGGGTGACGGCGGTGACGCGGTGAAATGGTCGGCCCTCTCGCCGGTCCGCCGTCGATTTGCCGCGGTCACGGGCGCGGTTATTGTCGCCGCAGCTGGCGTCGTCGTGGGGCTCGCCGTTACGGGTGGCGGCGATTCGGACAGCGCCGTGTCTCAGGACGTCCTCGGACCAATCGTGCTGGTGCCCGGGTACGGGGGATCGACAACTGGGCTGGACTCGCTCGCGGCTTCGCTCCGGACGTCCGGCAGGACCGTCGAAGTCTTCGATCTCCCCGACGGCGGTACGGGTGACCTTCGGGTGCAGGCTCGGGCGCTGGGTGTGAAAGTTCGGGCGGTGCTCGCCGCGACGGGCGACCAGTCCGTTGATTTGGTCGGCTATTCGGCCGGCGGTGTCGTGGCGCGGGTGTGGTTGCGGGACGACGGTGGGGTGCCGAGCACCCGGCGGCTGGTCATGCTCGGGTCGCCTCAGCACGGCACGCAGCTAGCTGCGCTGGGCGGTCTGGTGCCGGGTGCCTGCCCGACCGCTTGCCAGCAGCTGGCGGCTGGTAGCGACCTACTCGACGGACTGAACGCGGGGGACGAGACGCCCCCAGGGCTGACCTACGTGTCGGTGTACACGACCCACGACGACGTCGTGGTGCCGCCGCAGTCGGCCGAGTTGACCGGTGCACTGAACGTCGCCGTCCAGAGTGTCTGCGCTGCCTCGACGGTCGATCACACGCAGCTGCCGACCGATCCGGACGTGCAGCGGATCGTCGCCGACGAACTGCAGGCCGGCCCCCCGCGCCGGCTTGGGCCGAGTGACTGTTCGCGCGTCAGCTCGTGACGTCCTTGCTCGAGAAGTTCGCCCAGGCAGCGCCGAGGAACACCGCGACGTAGACCAATTGCAGCAGCAGGCCGCGCTCGACGTTTCGCCACAGGATCGGGTCGCGGAAGATGTCGATAAACGACAGCCAGTAGCGCGTCGGCAGATAGGGCTTGATGGCCCGGGCAGCGTCAAGCGTGAGCAGCAGCGAGGAGCCGACGAGGAAGGCCAGGCTGCCCAACGCAGCTGATAACGGCGAGTCGGTCATTGTGGAAAGCAGGATCGCCAGCGCCGCGACACCCAACATGGACAGCCCGACGTAGCCGACGGCCAGCACGGTGCGGATCGCGATCTGAGTCGAGGACAACGTGCTGCCCGAGACGCTGACGATCGAGGTCGCTGGCGTCGACGCATCATGGCCGAGGATGGCGCTCCCGACCAGGAAACCGGTGCCGGCGACCAGGATCACCGAGACCAGGACGAAGGCGAACACGGCGATCTGCTTGGCCACCAGCAGCCGCAGCCGGGACACCGGGCGGATGAGCAGGTAGCGCAGCGTCCCGATCTGAGCCTCTCCGGCAATAGATTCGGCCGCGATCACGGCCACGGCGACGGGCAGGAACAGCGGCAGCACGATCGCGAGCGCAGCGACCGAAAACAGCGCACCGTTGGCCAGAACAGCCGACAGGAACGCCGGCCCCTGCCCGGGTCGCGGACCGATGTGAGTGACCGCGAGAAGGACGGCGACGACCGTCGGCAACAGGTCGATCAACACGAGAGCGGCCCAGGTGCGAGGGCGGCGAGCGAGCTTGCGCAGTTCGACGCGGATCATGTCGGCCCACCGACTCGGTCGGACCCCGCACGAGTGTGCGCAAGGATGATGTCTTCGAGCGAATGGCGCTCCGCTGCGAGCTCGCTCACCCGGACACCGGCGGAGACAAGCTGTGCGTTGATGAGCGCCGGATCACCACCGGACACAACGAGCTCGTCGTGCCGCTGCTCGGCTACCCGCCCGTCCAGCACCCGGACGGCCAGCGCCGGATCGCTGGTGCGGACGAACGTGCGCCCGGTCGGCGCCCGTAGGTGCGCGATTTCATCCTCCAGTACCAGACGTCCCCGGTCGAGGACACCGATGCGTGTGCAGAGCACTTCGACCTCGGACAAAAGATGGCTGGACAGAAAGATCGTCGTTCCGCGCCGACTGAGTTCTTGCAGCAGTTGACGGATCTCGTGGATGCCCTGCGGGTCGAGGCCGTTGGTCGGTTCATCGAGCACCAGCAAACGAGGTCCGTTAAGTAGTGCAGCGGCTAGGCCCAGACGCTGCCGCATGCCGAGTGAAAACGCGCGGACGTGCTTACGCCCGACTCCGCCCAGCCCGACCTGCTCGAGTGCATCGTCGACACGAGCACTGCGGTCGGGGCGCTTCGAATTCGGTCCGCTGGCATCCAGCAGCGACAGATTCCGGCGGGCTGAGAGGTGCACGTAGGCCGCTGGTCCTTCGACCAGGGCACCCACGTGCGGCAGCACGCTTCGTGCGTTGGCTGGCATGCGTTCGCCCAGTACGTCAATCTGTCCTGACGTCGCGAGCACGAGGCCGAGCAGCATGCGCACGGTCGTCGTCTTGCCCGAACCGTTGGCGCCGAGGAAGCCGTAGATGTCGCCTTCTCGAACGTTCAGATCGACATGGTCGACCGCCGCGACCGAGCCGAATCGCTTGGTGAGGCCGTTCGTGGAGATCACTGTGGACTTTCCGGCTCCCGTCACCGCCGGCTACCGGACACGGCGGGCAACTCGTTGGCAGCTTGCGTGAGTGTTGTCGTCGTGACTGTGCCGGTGAGCAGCCACGACCACGATCCGCTCGTCGGTACTGAGAGCAGCAGGTTCAACGCCCCGACGCCGATCGTGACATCGCCGTTGTCGCTGGTCGTGGCTCCCGCTTTGTCGAGCTCGTCGCGCAGCGAGTCGGCCGTCCGCGGTGGCAGCGGGATCGCGGCCAAGGTCGTGATGCCCGTTCCGTACACACCCACGGCTCCGATCCCGTCCTGAGTGTTGCGTGGCAGCCCGG
>JAFAWL010000251.1 GCA_019241805.1 Actinomycetota bacterium | reverse complement strand
GCGAGGGCGACGGCGAGGAGTCGATCGACATTGCTCACTGCAGAATAGTCCGGCACTTTATCGCACTGAGCCAGATGCGAATCTATCGTCGAGATGCCCGGTGCGTGCCCGCGCCGGGCATCTGACGCGGGGGAGTGCAGATACATCATCGGCGCGGGCCGACTAAAGAATAGTGGCGGAAGCCTATCTGCACACGAGACCTAAGTCATGTGTGAACCGAGGTGGCGGGACGACTGAGCGCGGGCGGGCCGCCATCGCGTCAGGTGGCGTCGCGAGGGCGGCCCGCATGCTTTCACGTCTCCCAGTTGTACATCCGTGTCACCTCCCCTTGACCGGTTCCGCCCGAAACCCATGACGCCGACTGCGGGTGGCGCTATGGTCGCGCGGGACTGAACCGGTTCACTTCATTCGGCCGACGAACCCAGGGCCACGACTCGTCGGCCCGGGAGGGACACACCATGCTGCTGGTCTGGCCGAGGTTGATCCGGGCGCGGCCGGGCGTGCGAACGTGGGACCTGTGGCGCTTACCGCTCGCCGCACAGTGCTATGTGATGACGGTAGAAGCGGCGATGATTGCTGCAACCGTCACCGCGGTTATTTTGCTCCGGGTCGATAACATGTCAAGCATTCGGGCCGGATTGCTAGCGGCAATGGCGATCGGCTACACGCTCGTAATTGATCAAATCAGTGCGGTCCGCCGATATTTGCAACGCGTTGTCCCGGGGAGGCCCTGGGCGAATCGCACATCGGTGTGGACTTTCGCGGCCGTTCTCATACTGCCGATCGGTCTGGTGAGCCTTGTCATTGCGATCACTTATGGTTGCTTGATCATTCGGGGCTGGCTGACTCGTTCTGCTTGCCTGTACCGCCTCGCCTTCTCGGCCGCCACAACCTTGCTCGGCGCCTACGCCGCTCAGTTGACCTCATTCGCCATCGGTGGGGAGCCGCTTCAGGCGCACGATGCGACCTACAGCTCTATCCCCGTCACCGTGGCGATGCTCGTCGCTTATTCCGGCACGAGCCTGGCTGCCAGTGTCGTAGCTACCTCGCTCTACCGAGAGCACGGCCGCGTTCGGGACGCCCTGCCGGCCGGCCCTACGTTGGTCGACGAGGCGATCAGTCTGTTGGTCGGCGTAGTCACTGCGGCCGTCGTCGTGCACGAGCCGTACCTCGCGCCAATCATGTTGGTGGTAGCCGCCACAGCACACCGCGGCAGCGTCGCGCATCCGCCGACCCGGCCGTCGCTGAAGATTCCGCGCTAGCGGCCGGCAATACCCGGGAAGTGTTTCGTTCGGCCCTTAAGCCGGACGATGGGACGTGGCTACGCGGACGGGCGTGGGCGCTGGCAATCGCCGCTGTGACATTTCCGTATTCGAAGATCATGCCGGCGCGATGCGCGGCAAGACTGGCCATGGCAAGACAGGTGATCGCGGATGCCGAAGGCCGGTCGTGGTCTACGTAAGCCAGCTGGATCACGCCCCGGGGCGGCCGCACCACTCCGGGGTTCGAGGGAGGAGTAGCTGCGCCTCGCGCCAGCTATCTCATCCGGGAGTCGCGAAACGCTAACTTGACATAATGTCGATTATCGGCGAATGGGGCATGCTGGTCCGTGACGCCGAGGCGGGCTCACCTTCAGGGTCGACAACAATGGCCGCGACCGCCACTTGCTCACCGGTACCGGCCGCAAGCCACCGCAGTGGGACTGGCCCGCCGGATTCTCCGTCGTCTTCACGGTGGCCGGTTCGCATCCAGCCATGCTGGCGCATTAGCAGCCGACGAGGTTGCGTTGAGGCGGTGGGCCTTCAGCTCGACGCCGACGCACCGTGCTGTCCACGCGGACGCCTCGTTATGAGGCAAGTTGACATAATCTCGTCGAGCGGCCTCGCGAGCGCCGATCGGAGGTTGTTCGGAAGCGCAGCCGCGAGGGCGACACAACGTCAGGCGCGGCCGGAGCGTCTACTTGTTGTGCGCCGACGTCTCGGCATCTCCATGGCGACCTTCTGCGTGCTGCTTTCGGCCGCCTGTTCGGCGCGGCACCCGAGCGGCGCGGCATCCTTCGTCGCGACTGCTGCAATCGTCAACGCTGCATGCACAGTGCCCGATCGGCCTCAAGGTCGCTCGGGCGGCCCGTTGGTCTCCGTCGGCGCCGACCCGGTCGCCGCGGTTACCTACTGGTTGCCCGCACTGGACAGCGAGGACTGTCAGGTTGTTACGTCGGTCGTCGACCGCGCACGCGCAAACGAACTGGCGAGCGCAATCCGGCAAGCGCCGAGGTCCCTCACCGGCAAGGTGAGCTGCCCGAATGATAACGAGGCCGCCGTGGTCATTTACTTCACGTACGACGTCCGTGCGGCCGAGGAAGTCATCGTGAATTTTGAAGGCTGTTCATCCGTTACTGCACACGACCGGTCATTCCGGCTCGTCACGGCCGGATTGCGGCGGGATCTGGCGGAGTTAGCCCCTGCGGCTTGGGCTGCGTACACGTGATGATGTCACAGTCGTCGTGCGCGATGCGTACCGGCAAGGTCGGGCGCGCCCTGGTGGCCGGTGTAGCCGGGACGATTGCCGGGATGGCTGCGTCCGCGTGCACGGGCGGACCCGTCACGTCGCGGTCCGCGCCGCTTGGGCCGGCGCCGGTTGCTGCGTCAAGGACTGCGGGTCAGGTGGTACGGACCAAGATCTACCCGAAGACGTCTGTCATCCATCCCCGGTCGTGGCGCCTTATCCCGGTCGAGGCGGTGTCCGCCGGGAACGCGACGGCGGTCGCCTACCTGACCGATCAGGCCACCGTGGCCCAGTGTTCAACCGCATCTGCGCCCGACCACACAACGATGATCTGTGGTCCACCCGTCAAAGTCGTAGGCCCGCACGGCGTGCTGATCACGGTCGTGCTGGTCAGCCTGCTTTGGCGTGCACCTCTTCCTCCAACCGTGTTATTGACGGTCATGTAGCGACGGTTGAACCCCCGTCGTCCGCGACAACAGGCTGTCCGGTGGGCGCCACCAATACTGCGTTTGCGCGTGTCTACCTGACCGGACCTACCTACGGGCAAAGCCTCGACGTGACCGCGTGCTACGCCGGGCCTGGCGCGGCCACCATCGAAGAACAATTCGAGGCGCTGGTCGACTCGATCTCCTTCGATTGATGCCAAGCCATCTGCCTTCTGCAAATCGACCAGAAAAGGGGGCGCCGAGCCGCAAGCTCGCGACGCTCCATTCTGATCCAGTCTCAGCAGTCACCTACTGGCTACCTTGGGTGTCGACGAGGCGACCCAAGTCCCGGTCGTGCTCGCGTTCTCATACAAACATCGTGCGGCTGAGGAAGCGGCCGTCAATTCAGGCTGTGCGTCTGTGACCGCACCGAATCGGGGTCTGCGCGAGACAATCGATTCGCTGGACGGTGACGTGTCGGCACTTGCGCCTCCGCTTGAAACGGTCATCTTGACGGCCGCTATTCCCGCCGCGCCGGGCTCTTAACGTTCGGCCGCGCAATGCGGGGGCTCGTAACTGCCGCGCGGCTGATGAGTTTGCTTCGAGGCCGTGCCGGGCATCAACCTCCCAAACAGCGTGCACGCGCGCCGCGACATCCGGAGGCCAACGATCGAGCTCGTACTGGTTCGGCATGGAGAAAGCGTCGGCAACGTCGCCCG
>JAFAWL010000120.1 GCA_019241805.1 Actinomycetota bacterium | reverse complement strand
TCATCGACGCCCGTGCCGTAGAACTGCGCGACGAACTGCTCCACCAGACCGGCCGTGCCGACCGGCTCGACCTTGTCGATCACCCAACCCCGTTGGCCGCGCACCCGGCCGCCGCGCACGTGAAAGATCTGCACGGCCGCTTCGAGTTCGTCCTGCGCGAAGGCGACGACGTCGGCGTCGGTGCCGTCGCCGAAGACGACCGCCTGCTTCTCCATGGCCCGGCGCAGCGCTTCCAGGTCGTCGCGGAGGCGGGCGGCCCGTTCGAATTCCAACTCGGCGCTGGCGGCGGCCATCTGCTTTTCCAGCCGCCGGATCATCGTATCGGTCTTGCCGGCCATGAAATCGCAGAAATCGTCGACGATCCGCCGATGCTCGTCCTCATTGACGCGGCCCACGCACGGGGCACTGCACTTGCCGATGTAGCCGAGCAGACAAGGGCGCCCGATCTGTCCGGCGCGCTTGAAGACGCCGGCCGAACAGGTGCGCGCCGGGAAGACCCGCAGCAACAGATCGAGGGTCTCGCGGATCGCCCAGGCGTGGCTGTAGGGGCCGAAGTACCGAACGCCCCGGCGCTTGGGCCCCCGCATTACCTGCAACCGCGGAAACGGCTCGTAGAGTGTGACGGCCAGCGACGGATAAGACTTGTCGTCGCGGTATTTGACGTTGAATCGCGGGTCGAATTCCTTGATCCAGTTGTATTCGAGCTGGAGGGCCTCGACCTCGGTCGACACGATCGTCCACTCGACGCTGGCCGCGGTGGTCACCATCTGGCGGGTGCGTGGGTGCAGCGCGGAGATGTCGGCGAAGTAGGAGTTCAGACGTTGGCGCAGGCTCTTGGCCTTGCCGACGTAGATCACCCGCCCGCGCTCGTCCCGGAACTTGTAGACGCCGGGTTGGACAGGGATGGAGCCCGTCGGCGGTCGATACGTGGACGGGTCGGGCACATTGTCGAGCGTAGTCAGCCGGTCGGACTCGTCGGGTCGGTCGCCGACGCGTAGCCGGCTCGATACGTGGTGATCTCCGACCGTAGCCGCGCCCGATCGACCTCGGGGAGAAACGACTGGTCGACCGCGGCCACGGCGAGGGCCGCGAGACCGGACTCGTCGAGTCCGAGCAGATCGGCGGCGACGCCGTATTCCTGGTTCAACGTCGTCGAAAACATCGGTGGGTCATCGGAGTTGACCGAGATCGGCACGCCGGCGGCCACCAATGCCGGCAAGGGGTGCTCGGCCAGCGAAACGACGCTGCGCGTGCGCACATTGGAGGTCGGGCAGACCTCCAGGGCGATGGCATGCTCGGCCAGGTAGGCGAGCAGTTCGGCGTCGCGCACCGCCGCGATGCCGTGCCCGATCCGCTCCGCGCCCAGCTCTCGCAGCGCCTCCCACATCGATTCGGGGCCGGAAGACTCCCCCGCGTGCGGCACACTGTGCAGTCCGGCCGCCCGAGCGGCCTGGAAGTGCCCCGCGAACGAGGATCGAGGCACGCCCCGCTCGGGTCCGCCCAGGCCGAAGCTGACCAGACCGTCGGGCCGAAGCCGAAGCGCCGTGTCGAGCGTCATGTCTGCGGCGGCCAGCCCGGCTTCACCCGGGATGTCGAAACACCAGCTCAGTTGCACGCCCTGCTCCCGGACGGCCGCCTGCCGCGCGTCTTCGATCGCCTCGCAGTAGGCCTCGGCCGGGATACCACGCGCGATCGAGGAGTAGGGCGTCAGCGTCAGCTCGGCGTAACGCACGTTCTGAGCGGCCAGATCACGGGCCACCTCGTAGGTGAGCGTCCGGATGTCCTCGGCGTCTCGGATCAGGTCGACGACCGAGAGGTAAACCTCGATGAAATGGGCGAAGTCGGTGAAGGTGAAGTAGTCGGCCAACGCCGCGGGATCGGCCGGCACCGGTGTCGTGCCCTCGTGGCGGGCGGCTAGGTCCGCGACGGCGCGTGGCGAGGCCGAGCCCACGTGGTGCACGTGCAGTTCGACCTTGGGAAGGCCGGCGATGAAGGCGTCTCGCGTGGGGGGCGTGGGCACGGCGCCGATTCTGCATCCGCGCTGTGTCGAGCCGCCCAGGGGGGCGGCTGAGCCAAGCAGCTGACATCGTCGACGATGGAGGTCGAAGCGAGCGATGCCGACCGCGAACGCACTCGTCGGCCGAGAGGATGGGCACATGCGCGTCGGGGTTCCGGACGAGGCGCTGGCGTTGGCGTTGCGGGCGTCCTGCGGCGATCGGGCCGACTTCGTCGTCTGGTCCGTCGACGATGCTCCCCCGGACCAGCCGTTCGCGCTGCTGGTGCTGCCCTACATGGACGCCGCGGCCGTCGGTCGATTGTCACCTCGGGTGTCGCCGGTGCTGCAGAGCCAGAGCCTGGGCTTCGACGGGGTGGCTGGTCTGCTCCAGCCGGGATTGACCTACTGCAATGCCGTCGGCGTGCACGAGGGGTCCACCGCGGAACTGGCCCTGGCCCTGATTCTGGCCGATCGTCGAGGGCTGCCGGCGTTCGTGCACGGGCAGCGCACGCACCGCTGGGTCTCCCGACCGCAGCCTGGCCTGGCCGGCTCGCAGCTCTTGCTCGTCGGCAGCGGTGGCGTCGGAAACACGCTGGCGCGGATGCTGGTGCCGTTCGAGGTGGAGATCGTGCGCATCGCCCGTTCGTCGCGGGACGACGAGCTCGGACCCGTTCACTCCGTCGCACGGCTGCCGGAGCTCCTGCCCGAGGCCGACGTCGTCGTGATCGCGACTCCGCTGACCGACGACACCCGCGGGCTGGTCTCGGACGACTTCCTGGGCGCGATGAAGGACGGCGCCCTGCTGATCAACGTCGCGCGCGGACCCGTCGTCGACACTGCGGCGCTGCTACGGCAGGTGACAACCGGTCGGCTGCACGCCGGGCTGGACGTGGTCGACCCCGAGCCCCTCCCGGCGGATCACCCGCTGTGGGATGCGCCGAACGTGACCTTGACGCCGCACGTCGGCGGACGGGTCACCACCATGAGTGCTCGGGTTCGACGCCTCGTCGAGGACCAGGTCAACCGCCTCGCCGCCGGACAGGAGCCCGCCCACATCGTGCTGCGTACCTGACGCGTCGAGCAGTCGCCTGAGCCGGGCAACCCGTCGCGCTCGCGGGCGGCGAGCTCAGCGCGCGACTCGCGTGCGTCCGGCCCGGGCGCCCCCACCGGTGCGTGCGCGGGTCGCGCTCGTCGTTTTGCTTGCGGTCGTGCTCGTCGTCGCCGTTTTGGCCGACGCCCCCTTCTTCGCCGCGGTCTTGGTCGCGGTCTTGCTCGGGGTCGTCTTACGGAGGCGGGTCGTGCTGGTGGCGGGCCCGTTGCTGGCGCCCAGCATCGGGGCCAGGAACTGACCGGTGTGCGAGCCGGCGACCCCGGCGACGTGTTCGGGTGTCCCCTCGGCGATGACGACGCCGCCGCCGGATCCGCCCTCAGGCCCCATGTCGATGATCCAGTCGGCTGTCTTGATCACGTCGAGGTTGTGCTCGATGACGATGACGCTGTTGCCCTTGTCGACGAGCGACTGCAACACGCCGAGCAGCTTGTTGACGTCCTCGAAGTGCAGGCCGGTCGTCGGTTCGTCGAGCACGTACACCGTGCGACCCGTGGAGCGCTTCTGAAGTTCGGAGGCGAGCTTCACCCGCTGCGCCTCGCCACCGGACAAGGTCGGTGCCGGCTGACCGAGGCGTACGTATCCGAGCCCGACGTCGACGAGTGTCTCCAGATGCCGGGCGATCTTGCTGATCGGCCGGAAGAACTCGGCGGCCTCCTCGATCGGCATCTCCAACACCTCGGAGATCGTCTTGCCCTTGTAATGCACGTCGAGCGTCTCGCGGTTGTACCGCGCTCCCTTGCAGACCTCGCACGGCACGTACACGTCCGGCAAGAAGTTCATCTCGATCTTTATGGTGCCATCGCCGGCGCAGTTCTCGCAGCGACCGCCCTTGACGTTGAAGGAGAACCGGCCCTGCTGGTAGCCGCGAACCTTGGCCTCGGTGGTCTCGCTGAACAGCTTGCGGATATGGTCGAACACGCCGGTGTAGGTCGCCGGATTCGACCGCGGCGTGCGCCCGATCGGCGACTGGTCAACGCCGACCACCTTGTCCAACTGCTCGATGCCGCGCACGCGCCGATGCCGCCCGGGCGGCAGCTTCGCTCGATTGATCTTGTTCGCCAAACTGGTGTAGAGGATGTCGTTCACCAACGTGGACTTGCCCGAGCCGCTGACGCCGGTGACCGCGACGAAGCAGCCGAGCGGGAAGCTGACGTCGATGTTGCGCAGGTTGTGCTCCCGCGCTCCCTCGACGACCAGTTCGCGACCTTTCTGACGCGGTCGCCGCACCATGGGCACCTCGATACTGCGGCGACCGGACAGGTAGGCGCCGGTGATCGAGTCGGGCGAGGAGAGCAGCTCGTCGACCGGGCCGGAGACGACCACGTTTCCGCCGTGCTCGCCGGCCAACGGCCCGATATCGACCACCCAGTCCGCCGTGCGGATCGTGTCCTCGTCGTGCTCGACGACGATCAGCGTGTTGCCCAGCCGCTTGAGCCGCAGCAGTGTCTCGATCAGGCGGTGGTTGTCGCGTTGATGCAGACCGATCGAGGGCTCGTCGAGGACGTAGAGCACGCCGACGAGCCCGGAGCCGATCTGCGTGGCGAGTCGAATCCGCTGGGCCTCACCGCCGGCCAGGGTCGCCGCGGCTCGGTCGAGCGAGAGGTAGTCCAGCCCGACGTCGACGAGGAATCCGAGCCGGGCGTGCACCTCCTTCAGCACCCGCTCGGCGATGAACCGCTCGCGGTCGTCCAGTTCGAGCTCGTAGAGCCACGCCGACGCGTCGCCGATCGATAGGGCCGACAGCTCCGCGATCGACCGGCCGCCGAGGGTCACGGCGAGGATCTCCGGCTTGAGCCGGGTACCGCCGCAGGTCGGGCAGGCGACCTCACGCATGAAGCCTTCGTACTTCTCCCGTGCGTAGTCACTGTCGGTCTCGGCGTAGCGCCGCTCGATCCACGGGATTACGCCCTCGAAGCTCGCGTAGTACGAGCGGTCGCGGCCGTAACGATTTCGGTAGTGGATGTGGACCTGGTCCTGCAGGCCGTTGAGGACGGCCTTCTGGGCCGCGGCGGGCAGTCGTTCCCACGGCGTGTCGAGGCTGAAGCCGATCGCGTTGGCGACCCCGTCGAGCAGCCGCAGGAAGTAGTCGCTCGTCTGCCCGCTCGACCACGGCGAGATCGCGCCGTCGGCCAGGGTGCGCTCGGGGTCCGGCACGATCAGCTCCGGATCCACCTCTTTCCGGGTGCCGAGGCCCGTGCACTCCGGGCAGGCGCCGAAGGGCGAGTTGAAGGAGAACGATCGCGGTTCGAGCTCGTCGATGGCCAAGGGGTGGTCGTTCGGGCAGGCCAGCCGCTCGGAGTAACGACGTTCGCGGTGCGGGTCGTCCTCGGGCAGATCGACGAAGTCGAGCACGACCAGGCCGCCGGCGAGGCCCAGCGCGGTCTCGATCGAGTCGGTGATGCGCTGCTTGCTCGACGCCCGAGCGGCCAGCCGATCCACGACCGCCTCGATCGTGTGCTTCTCCTGCTTCTTGAGCTTGGGCGGGTCGGTCAGCGGGTAGTTCACCCCGTCGATCCGCACGCGCGCGTAACCCTTGGTCTGGAGATCGCCCAACAGGTCGACGTACTCGCCCTTGCGTTCCCGGATGATCGGCGCCAGCACCTGGAATCGCGTGCCCTCGGCCATCTCGAGGATCCGGTCGACGATCTGTTGCGGGGTCTGTTTGGCGATCGGCTCCCCGCAGATCGGGCAGTGCGGCCGGCCGATACGCGCATACAGCAGCCGCAGGTAGTCGTAGATCTCGGTGATCGTTCCGACCGTCGAACGGGGGTTGCGGCTCGTCGATTTCTGGTCGATCGAGACGGCGGGCGACGGACCCTCGATGAAGTCGACGTCGGGCTTGTCCATCTGACCGAGGAACTGGCGCGCGTAGGCGGACAGCGACTCGACGTAGCGCCGCTGCCCCTCGGCGAAGATCGTGTCGAAGGCAAGACTCGACTTGCCCGAGCCGGACAACCCGGTGAAGACGATCAGCGACTCCCGCGGGAGATCGACGCTGATGTCCTTGAGATTGTGTTCTCGGGCGCCACGGACGAGAAGTCGGTCAGCCACGGTGCTCTTTCACGGTCGGTCGGTCGACGAGCGTCGACGTCGAGTAGATGTCGAAGGTCCAGCGCGCAGGTCCGCAAGATCGGTGCGGGCCCCTCGTCGAGAGTAGTGACCCCGACCGACATCGTGGGCCGCGTCGGGCGACGGACCCGTCGAAGCGGCAGTTGTTCAGCCGAAGGCGAAATGCACGGGTTAGCCGAACGCGAAGTCCGCGTACCGCTGGGAGACCAGATCGGCGGCTTCCACGACCAGCTTCGAAATCGTGCGGATCGTGCCCGCGTCGGCGAGTCGCAGCGGCGCGACGACGGCGAGCGCGGCGATGACGGTGTCGCTTTCGCGCACGGGGGCGGCCACTGACCAGCCGTCGGG
>JAFAWL010000114.1 GCA_019241805.1 Actinomycetota bacterium | reverse complement strand
GCCGCGAAGTTCTGCCGACGTGGCGCACGATCATCGGCGGGTCGGCGTGCGACACGCCGCGCCGCGAGCGCGGTCCGCGATCATCCTGCGATGCGGGAGGCGGGTTGCTCGGTCGTGTCCGCGACGGCAGCGAGCGCCGCCCCGACGATGCCGGCGTTGTTCAGAAGCTGGGCCGGGACGACCGGCGTGTGGAGGTCGAGCAGCGGCAACCACTTCTTCGAGTCCTTGCTGACCCCACCGCCCACGACGAACAGGTCCGGCGTGAACAGCGCCTCGATGTGCGACATGTAGCGCTGGACCCTCTTGGCCCACTTCTCATAGGTCATCTTGTGGCGGTCTTTCGCCGCCGCGGAGGCCCGGGTCTCGGCATCATGGCCGTCGAGCTCGACATGGCCGAGTTCGGTGTTGGGCACCAAGACGCCGTCCAGCAACAGCGCACTGCCGATTCCCGTGCCGAACGTCAACAGGATGACCATGCCTTTGACGTCTTTGGCGGCCCCGAAGCGCACCTCGGCGATGCCGGCGGCGTCCGCGTCGTTGAGCACTGTGACTTCCAGGCCGGTTGCCTTGCTGAAGGCCGCGTCGGCGTCCGTGCCGATCCACTTCTTGTCGACGTTGGCCGCCGTCCGGGCCACGCCGTGCTGGATCACGGCGGGGAAGGTCGCACCGACCAAGCCGTGCCAGTCGGTCTTCGCGACCAGATCGGCCACGACGGCCGCGACGGCGTCCGGGTCTGAGGGCTGGGGCGTCGCAATCCGCACCCGGGGCGTGAGCAACTCGCCGGTACGGGTGTCGACGACGGCACCCTTGATCCCGGAGCCGCCGATGTCGATGCCGAAGGCCGTCGCCGCACGGGTGGACTGATCGGTTCCGTCGGCCACGTTCACTCCGTTCGCCCACGCGATGCTGGCGCCGGTACCTTACCCGCCTTCGGCGCGACGGGGGAGCCGTGCTGCGATAGGGACGTGAACGACGCCCAACCCGAGGGCCTCGTCGCCGAGCTGGCAGCACTCAGCGTCGAGCTCGCCGAGGCGGCCGGTCGGCTGGCCTACGACGGTCGGCGACGCGACTTCGAGATCGCGACAAAGTCGACGTCCACCGACCTCGTGACCGAGATCGACACCGCGGTCGAGCGCTGGATCATCGAGCAGTTGACTCGACGGCGCCCCGGTGACGGGGTGCTGGCCGAGGAAGGCGACAACCTGAGTACCCGCACCGGCGTCCGCTGGATCGTGGATCCGATCGACGGCACCGTGAACTTCGCCCTCGGGCTGCCGCACTACGCGGTGTCGGTCGCCGCCGAACTCGACGGTGACGTGGTTGCCGGTTGCGTTCACAACCCCGAAACGGGCGAGACGTATCGGGCTGTCAGGGGTGCCGGCGCGCACGTTGACCACTGGGTTCGGGGTGAGTCGAACCAATCCTCGGAGGCGCCGCGGTTCCGCCGCACCGAGCGCCTTGGTGCCCGGCGCCTGGTGCCGCTCGACCGCGCCGTGGTCGCGACCGGGTTCGGCTACGACAGCGCGGTCCGGGCCCGGCAGGTGGCCGTGGTGGCCCGCATCCTGCCGCACATCGGCGACATCCGCCGGGCCGGTGCAGCCAGTCTCGATCTCTGCGCGGTTGCGGCCGGCCGGGTGGACGGATACTTCGAGGCCGGCCTGCATCCGTGGGATCTGGCCGCGGGGCTGCTCATCGCTCAGGAGGCCGGGTGCGTGTCGAGCGGTCTGCGGGGGCGTCCGGCCGATGGCGCCCTGGTGGCGGTGAGCGGTGCATCGCTGGCCGGCGCGCTGACCCGGCTGTTGGAGACGGTCGGCGCCGATCAGGTGCTCTGAGCGAATAGCGCGGAGCGGGCCCAACCAGAAGGAACGCTCAGCAGCCGGCCGGCCTTGTCGATCCGCTGGCCCTCGGAGTTGATGCCGAGGGCGATGTGGAGGGTTTGACCGATCCGGTCGGGGTGCCGCTGGCCTGCTGCTGCGTGACGTGTGCTGCCGTCATCGCCTTCGTCGCGTCGGCCGCGGTCGCGAGGGACGTGAACTGGGCGCCGAGGGAGAGGTCGACCGAACCGTCCTTGCGCGTGTCCTGGACGAGCGTCGCACCGGGGACGTAGAAGCTCAAAAGCGTCGCCGCCGAGTGACCGGTCGGCCCATAGCGGATGTCGGCTACGCCGGCTACCGGCGTCGGATCGTTGCCGGCCGGACCGTTAATCATGAATCCGAGTTGGGCCAGCGACGCGGCGGTGGCGCCGGCCAAGCCTTGCTTCTGGGTCGAATTGAGCACCTTGACACTAACCGCGCTCGGTGCGGGCACGACCGACACGGCGGGCGCCGGCGCGGAACTCGAGACGCAGGTGGTCGAGGTCGTCTGCGCGTGGGCGGAACTCGAGCGGTGCAGCACCCGCCACCACACCAACGCCGACAGCAGCGACAGGGCCACCAGGAAGATCAGAGCCGGCAGCGGCTTGCGCGCCGTGGGGGCAGCCATACTCGACGCTGCTCCTCCCTGATCGGTGCGCCGGGGGCAGTCCGGACGACCGTGAACTCGGCCCGAGGCGAGGGTTTCCGGCCCGGGCGAACCGGCTGATGGTGCCCATGAGACTAACCCGCGCGACCCGCTGGAATGCGCAGCCCGGCCCGATCGTTGCGATTTCTCGCCAAGACGGTAACCTGCCGCCGCGACGCCTGGCATTCGAGGCGCAGCTCACATCGTGAACCCCACGGTTCGGGCACAACCGGAAGGACCCGTACGTTGCACCGGCGCGTGGGAATGGCGAGCGGTGAACTCAGGTTGACGGATTGCCGTTTTACCCGTACTGATACCACCTCAGTCGCGACACAGAACGAGGAGTGAAGGCCGATGGCCACCGATTACGATGCCCCGCGACGTGGCGATGTCGACGAGCTGAACGAGGATTCTCTCGAGGAGCTCAAGGCTCGCCGAGCTGAAGCCCAATCCGGCACGATCGACGTCGACGAAACCGAACTCGCGGAGTCCCTTGAACTGCCGGGCGCCGACTTATCGAGCGTCTCCGGCGAGGAACTGACCGTTCGCGTCCTGCCGAAGCAGGCCGACGAGTTCACTTGTTCCAGTTGTTTTCTGGTCCACCATCGCAGCCGGCTCGCCCGCGAAAAGAACGGGCAGTACATCTGCCGCGACTGCGCCTGACGCTTACGCGGCGGCCGGCGCACGGCCCGCGCCGCCGCGAGCTGCCTGATCACAATGACGGCCTCGACCCAAGGGCGAGGCCGTTCGCCTTTCTCGGACCATACCTGCCGGTCAGGCTCTCAGCGCGGCGATCACCCGGTCCGGGTGCCGTGTGCTGAGAACCCAATACGGCGTCGGGTCGTCGCGGTCGTCGAGCTGGAGCTGCACGCCGGGCCCGATCCAGGGACGAATCGACACGAACGACAGTGGATCGCCTTCGCGGCCGATCAGTCGACGCAGGGTGCGGGCATCCAATGCGACCGCACCGGAAATGTAACGTCTGGGCACGTGAGCGCCGCGCACGTGCAACTCCTCGGCGTCGATACGCAGGTCGCCGTGCCCGAGCCACCACACGATGAGCACCGCTGCCGGCACCAGCACCCCGTAGGGGATCCAGTCGGTCAGCGCCAGGTCGGCGACGTGGAACTCGGCGGCGAGGATCACCGCTACGCCCAGCGCCAGCGGATACCACCACCACGGTGTTCGCAGTCGCTCCCGGTATATCGGCGGCGCGGCGCCGGAGCCTTTCGGTGACACGTCGGCCGCTCCTGCCTTCGGATCCACGCCGTCGAGCGTAGCCGCCGTGCGGCGAGCCCCACGCAGTACTCGTCGGCGACGGCCGCGGGCGAACTCCGGACATCGAACGGGTAGCGTGAGCCGTCGTGCAGCCACGCTTCCGGTACGACTCGGAGGCCTCGCCGACGAAGGACGCACGATGACCGATACGGGGCTCGACGTGCTGGTGCAGCGGCTCGACCCCGACGTGCCGTTACCGCGGTACGCATTGCCGGGCGACGCCGGAGCGGACATCGTCACGACCAGCGACTGCGACCTGGAGCCGGGCGAGCGGGCCGTGCTGCCGACGGGTATCGCCATCGCGATCCCTGATGGGTATGCCGCGTTCGTGCATCCGCGCTCAGGCCTCGCGGCCCGGGCCGGCATGGCACTGGTCAACGCGCCCGGCACGATCGACTCGGGCTACCGCGGTGAACTGAAGGTCGTCGTGATCAATCACGACCCGCGCACGACCTTGAGGTTGCGCCGCGGCGACCGGATCGCCCAGCTGGTCTTCCAACGGGTCGAATCCGGCCGGTTCGTCGAGGTCGACGCGCTACCGGCAACTGGTCGTGGCGACGGTGGCCACGGCTCAACCGGTGGATCAGCCGCGCTCGGTCCGGCCAGCGACGTGGTGAGCGCTTCGACGAGGATGTTGTGATGGCCCTGCGCCGACGCGAGAAGCGCACCGAACAATCGAAGGTCGATGCGACCCCGCCGTGGGAGACGCGGCAGCGGTCCGAGCCGGATCCCACGACCGGCCCGTGGGACATACGCGATCAGCCTGAGGACGAAACGCCCCGAGTTGATCTGGGCAGCCTTCGGGTTCCGGTCGTCGACGGGATGGAGATCCGGCTCGACGTGAACGAGAGCCAGCAGGTGATATCGGCGACCGTCGTCAACGGCAACGGCAGCATGCAACTGGGGGTATTCGCGGCACCGCGCAACGAGGGCATCTGGGACGAGGTCCGCGTCGAGATCATGCAATCGATGTTGAGCCAGGGCGGCGCGGCCCGGGAGCAGGCCGACGGTCTGCTCGGACCCGAGATCGTCGGCAAGTTGCGGGTCGAGGGCGGGACGACGCCGGTGCGCTTCATCGGGGTCGACGGGCCGCGCTGGTTGCTTCGAGCGATGATTCTCGGACCGGCCGCGATCGAATCAGCCAAGGCGGCGGCCTTCGAAAACCTGCTGCGCGACGTCGTCGTCGTGCGCGGCGCGGACCCCCTGCCGGTGCGCGAACCGGTGCCGCTGAAGCTGCCCGCCCAGGCGCTGGAGGCGGCGGAGGCGGCCGCCCCGACCGCTGTTTCCGGCGGCGGGCACAGCGCCGGCTGAGCTGCGCTCTGAATCCGGCTGAGCTGCGCCCTGAATGGGTTCTCTGGTTACCCTTGACGGCATGACGGGCAAGCCCTCGCTGGTGCGGCGCCTGACCGGTCGCGTGAGCGAGCTCGACGCCGCCGATCTGCAACAGGATGCCGCCCGGCTGCGGTGCGACACCGTGGACTGTCTGCAGCGCGGTCAACTAGCGACCGTCGCCGGCCGACTGCGTTCGGTCGTCTACAACCCGCGCGAGACGGTGCCCACGGTGGATGCCGAATTGTTCGACGGCACGTCCAGCATCGAACTGGTTTGGCTCGGACGCCGCCGTATCGCCGGCCTCGAACCGGGGCGGCGGATCCTGGTTCGTGGTCGAGTCGGGGTGCACGACGGTCGCCTGGCGAT
>JAFAWL010000455.1 GCA_019241805.1 Actinomycetota bacterium | reverse complement strand
CGGGCCGGCCGATCACCGCGCGGGCGATGGCGACGCGTTGCCGCTCGCCTCCCGACAGCTGCGCCGGGCGATGGTGCCTGCGGTTGGCGAGACCAACCTGGTCAATCATCTGTTCGGCTCGGATGCGGCGCTGTCGCGGGCCAGCGCCCCGGTACAACAGGCCCATACCGACGTTGTCGAGCATGTTCACGTGTTCCAACAGGCAGAACTGCTGGAAGACGAAACCTAGTCGCCACGCGCGCAGATCAGCCAGTTCACGCTCGGATCGCCGCGTCGTGTCGACGCCGTCGATCGTGATGCGTCCGGCGCTCGGACGTTCCAACGTGCCGATCAGGTTCAGCAGGGTTGTCTTGCCCGACCCCGACGCGCCGGTGATGGCAACCGTCTGCCCCGCCTCCACTCGCAACGACACTCCGGTCAGCGCTCGGACGCCCCTACCCGGTCCGGGATAGGTCTTGGCGACCTCCGCCAGTTCCAGCGCGCTCATGGCGAGGGGACCTCGACCCGGTCGCCGGCCTGGAGATGCGACGACGACACGGCGACGAGCGCGTTCGCGAACAGGCCCGGCGTAACGGCTACCAGGGTGTGGGACGCACCGGTGCGCACCCACACACCGAAGCCACCGCCGGCCAGTGCCACCAACGCCGTGACCGGAACCGCCAGCACGCCCTTGGCCTGCTCGTCGACGACGTTCACGGTGACCGGCGCCTGGTCGAACGCGCCCGCTGCCGCGGGATCGGTGAGGGTGGCGGTCGCCGGCACCACGGTCAGCGTCGGACCGTTGCCGTTCGGGCCGGTCGGCGCCGCCTGCGCCACCGAGGACACGGTGTCGATCACTGCGGTAGTCGTCGAGCCGGAGGGCAGCGTGACACTTACGTGATCGCCGACATGTACGAGATGCGCCTGCGCCGCCGGCACCGGGATCATGACATCCGGGGTCGTCGAACTCGCCTGCACCACCAGCCCACCGTCGGTCGACGCGCCGAGGCCCGCTGGCAACGCCGTGACCCGTACTGACTCCGGCGCGAACACGATCCGACCGAGCGTGATCGAACCGGTGACCGTCTGCCCGGTCGCCCGCTGCCAACGGCGCACGGCCGCCGCCGTCGCGCTGGTGAACGACTGATCGACGGTGAGGTTCGCCGGCGTGGCGAAGCCCAGTGCGATCAGATCCTGTTCGAGTTGATCGACGTCTGGTCCGGGCGGCATGCCGTCGCTGAAGGTCCGCCAGGGCGGTCTCGAACCGAACAGCAGGTACGTGGGCTGCCCGTCCAGCTCGTAGAGCACCTGCCCGTTCGTGACGACCTGGCCCGGCGCGGGTAGCGCCGTGATCGTTCCTCCTGCTCCGGGCGCGCGAAACGCGTAGGACCCGGCGAAGCCCAGCGTCGCCGAGATCTGCGTAGTGGTGCTCAGGTCGGTGCGCACGACCGCCGCGCTCGATATTGCCGACGACGCGACGGGGGTAGGGGCGGCGCGGCCGGTACGCGTCCACCCGATGATGCCCGCGCCGGCAAGCACGCCCACTCCGACGACGGCCAGCACGACCATCCGTCTAGTCATGGGCAAGGCTGCTGAGATCCGATGCCTCGATCTCGGCGTCGAGTTCAGTTCGGCACGATGTGATCGCGTGCTGAAAGGTCGGATCGGACTTGCCAGCGGCACCGTTGTTCGGCAGCTCGTCGGCCGTGATCCCGAAGCCGTGGCCGGGAGTGAACGGCGTGGAGCTGGTCGGATCACGGTAGTCGGGCAGCCCGTGTGCGCGCATGCACTGCGCCGCCTTCACCCCAGCCTGCACCAGCTGCGGTGGCGCCGGCGCCTCGTCGTCGGGCTGGAACCCGGCGGCCACGAGCAACGTCCCGCACGCGTTGCGCAGCTGCGTCAACGCCGCGTCCTCGCTGCTCCGGTCGCCTCCGCTGGCAGCGATGAAGTCCTCGATGCTGCGCGAGTCGGTGTAGACGTGACCGTCGGACGTGAGCACCGGATCCTGGTAGCTGGGCACGCCATGGGTCCGGATGCATTGCGCCGCGCTGTGCAGGGCGCTGACGCGGCTCGCATCGTGACTGCCACCCACCGCTCCGGCGCTGCTGCTGATTGCCGCGACCGTGGGACCGTGTCGACCACCGCCGCAGGCCACCAGCGTCGTCAAAACAAAGGTCGTCAGCGCAAGCATGGGCGCGGCGGGCATGGGGTGGCGAGTCATGCCGCCGGTCTACTCCGCGAGCGATGTCATCGGCCGAACGCGAATTGTTAAGCCGTTGTCATAGCCGGTGGTGCAGGATGGGCCGATGCGGGTGCTCGTCGTCGAGGATCACGTCGCAGTCGCGACCAGGATCGGCGAGGGGCTGCGCGACGCCGGCATGGCCGTGGACGTCGTGCACGACGGCCTCGCCGCGCTCGCCGCGGGTGCCGCGGTCGACTACGACGTGGTGGTACTCGATCGGGATCTGCCCGGCGTTCACGGCGACCGCGTATGCCGTGAGTTGGCCGGATCGTCGCGCAGCCGAATCCTTATGCTGACGGCCGCGGCAGGGGTCGACGATCGCGTCGACGGCCTCCAACTCGGCGCCGATGACTACCTGGGCAAGCCGTTCGCCTTTCAGGAGCTGATCGCGCGCATCCGCACTCTGGCCCGGCGCGAGCCGTCGCAGCCGGCGGTCGTCACCCGCGGCGATCTCACCATCGATCGGGCCCGGCACCGGGCGACCCGGCGCGGTGAGTCCCTGCCACTGACCCGCAAGGAGTTCGGTGTGCTCGAACAGCTCGCGGCCGCCGACGGTGCGACCGTGAGCGCGGAACACCTGCTCGAACACGTGTGGGACGCCAACGCCGACCCGTTCAGCAACGCGGTGGCGGTGACGATCGCCCGCCTACGGCGCAAGATCGGCGAACCGCCGCTGATCGAAACCGTCGTCGGCGTGGGCTACCGGCTGTGAAAATCATCCGTCCGCGCCTAAGTGCCCGCACCCGGTTGACCGCCGTCTACACCGGCCTGGTCGCGATCTGCGGCGGCATCCTCGTCGCCGTCACCTACACGTTGGTCGCCCACAACCTGCACACCGCGACGACGACCGCGGCGAAGGTACCGTCCTCGGCGCTGGCCGCGCAGTGCGCGATACTCAAGCGCGGCGAGCCGACTATCGGCAACCCCGCCGACCTCAAGGCCAAATGCGCCGCCTTCTCCGAGGGCCTGGTCAAAGGCGCGCAGACGCAGACCGACCACACGTTGCAGCACCTGCTCTGGTACTCGCTCGCGTCGTTGGCCGCGGTGACCATGCTGTCAGCCGCGCTGGGCTGGATCCTCGCCGGACGCATCCTTCGACCGGTGAGCGAGCTGACGCGGGCCGCACGGGACGCCGGAGCGCACGACCTGTCACGACGGGTGAACCTCACCGGACCACGCGACGAGTTGCGCGAACTGGCCGACACCTTCGACGACCTGCTCGCCCGCCTGGAGGCGGCCTTCGCAAGCCAACGACGATTCATCGCCAACGCCGGCCACGAGCTGCGTACTCCGCTCACCGTGATGCGCACCACGATCGACGTCGTGCTGGCCAAGCCCAAGCCCTCGACTGAGGAACTGACCGGCATGGGCGTCGAAGTACGCGCCGCCGTCGTCGACGCCGAGCGGCTAATCGACTCCCTGCTGACGCTGGCTCGCAGCGAAACCGGCCGCATCGATCGCGAGCCACTCGATCTGGCCACGCTCGCCGAGGACGCACTTGACGACACCGACCCAGGAGATCTCACGCACGAGGATCACCTGGAATCGGCACCGATCGCGGGCGATCGCGTCCTGCTTCAACGCCTCGTCAGCAACGTCGTCGCAAACGCCGTGCGACACAACAACCCGCGCGGATTCGTCTCCGTCCGCACCGCCACAAGCCAGAGCCAAGCCCGCTTGGTCGTCGAAAACACCGGCCCACTCGTGCCGGCCGACGGCGTCGAGCGCCTCTTTCAACCCTTCGCCCGCCTCAACGACCGGACCGGCATCGACGGCTACGGGCTCGGTCTCACGCTCGTCCGCTCGATCGCCGAACTCCACGGCGGCTCCGCAAACGCGACCGCCCGACCCGGCGGCGGCCTGGTCGTCGAGATTTGCCTACCGCGAGCGGTCGCGCTAACTCCCAACGACGGTCAGTGACACGTTCTGCGTCCGCTGCGAGGACACAACTCCTTATCCGATCAGCAATCAGCGCATCAACGGACCAGGCAGATTGCCCTGCTGCCGCGAACGGCTACGCACTTGAACTCATCAAGGAGCGACTGAATTCTCGGTGCGGTTCGCGTCCTCGACCCGGGGCCGATCGAGACGGTGCTACCGGGTGCCAAGATCCACCCGCTCGACAATGATCGGATTTTTGAGTCCGTGGCCGGACCCCGAGTACTGGAGGATCCAACTATGGGACGTCCGTCGAAGTACCCGCATGAGCTGCGGGAGCGTGCGGTTCGGATGGTGTTCGAGGCGGTCGCTGCCGGCGACTACCCGAGCGAGTTCGAGGCGATCCGAACGGTCGCCGCTCGGCTCGGGA
>JAFAWL010000221.1 GCA_019241805.1 Actinomycetota bacterium | reverse complement strand
TCAGCGGTTGTAGTACATCCGGTCGTCGCAGGTCGCATTCATCAGCATGGCGTTTGTCGGCATGCCGTTCCTCGACATGGCCTTGGTCGGCATGCCGTTCATCGACATGGCGGTGTCGGGGGTCGTCTCCTTGAATAGCGGGGGGTTCGAGATCCGGTTGCCGGGCATCGAGTCGAGGATCAGGTGAGCGTGAGCAGCGTGGCTGTGCTCGACGAGTACCTCGTAATTCGCGGCGGCCACCTGTCGGACCGAGGAGAAGTCACGGGCGCCGTTTCCGGTGGCGGCCCGGAAGCCGATCTGGCTCCAGATCAGGCCGAACAATGCGCCCAGAAGCGGGGTGGTGACAAGAAACCCGACCCGGCCGTCGTGACTGAACAGCGCGAACGCGATGCCGACGAACAGACCCATCCAGAGTCCGGACAGGGCGCCGGCGGCCGCGAATTTGCCACGCGTCACGCGCCCGGTGACCCGCTCGACGGACCGGAGGCCGGTGCCGACGATGGCGACGTTCTCGACGGGAAAACCCTGGTCGGCGAGGTGATCGACGACGCGTTGGGCGTGGGCGTAGTCGGTGTAGCTACCGAGTGACATGGGGTATTGGAGGTCGATCTCGGTACGGTCCGGGTTTTGCATGTTGGTCATTCCTATCCACAACCTTTCGATATGGTCGGGGCGTTTGAGGCTCCGGCGGGGTGTTCCTTCGCTTGACCTCTGAAGCATCGTCCGGCGGATCGGGTCGACTTGCCCGTCGCGCGGATGATCACTCGGCTGATCGGGGTGTCGCCTGATCGGTGGACACGCACGCGGATGGCCCGCCTACGTGTCAGAAGCGACGCCAGCGGGCCGCCGGACAGCCGTCAGGTGCGCAGCGCGCGCACCTTGCCGGCCGCTTCGTACTCGCGCTCGGTGAGCACCGAGTGCAGGAAGTCGTCATCGAGCAACTTCACGATCTGCCAGCGCCGCGCCGGCGACGGGTCGAACACCAATCGACGGTCCGCGCCCGTGCCCGCGACCTCGATGTTGATCGTGGGATGGGCCTCGACGTAGGCAATCAGGCGTGGCATCGTCATCGCCGCCGCGTAGTCGGGGTCCTCGTCCATCGTGCGGCGCACCGACGCCATCTTGGCCATCATCTGCGGCTGGGTCGTGCACGCGGCTCGCAGCTCGGCCAGACCGTCGATGCGCAGTCGGTCCGTGACCTGATCGAAGGTCTCGGCGCTGGCCTGACGGAGTTCGTCGAGGAATCCGAAGGCCCGCTCGAAGGCGACCTTACGGAAGAAGAACGCCTGCCCGGCCAAGACGACGACGTCGAAGTCGGGGCGCATCAGCAGCATGTCGGCGGCCTCGATGCGGTCGTAGCGCCCGCCGCGGCGCACCAGGCCGAACAGCCGGTTGGCACGGAACCGCAACAACGGCTCGGCCAGCCGGTAGCACGTCACGACGCCACCGCTGTCGGTCTCGAAGCGGGCGGCCACCATCGTGATCGACTGCGCGTATTCGGCCCGCGCGTCGAACGGCTCGAGATCGGCGCCGTCGACCATGGTCTGGATGCGATCGAGCAGCGCGGCCTGTCCGGCGGCAACCTGCATGACGTGGCCGGGCGGTATCAACGCGGCCGGCTCGTAGTGGATCACCGTCGAGTCGAGCAGCCGAGCGCGGGTGGCTGTGGCGATCTCGGCCAGACCGGTCGCGGCTGATCGGCCGAGTTCGAGCAGTCGCCCCCACGGATCGCCGGTGTCGTCGGTACCGAGGGCGACGAAGCGCAGACCGGCGGACGCAAGATCCGGCAACGCCTCCAGTTGAGTCAGCGCCCGGGAGGACGGCGCGCTCCGAGTTCGTTTCGCGGCCCCGATCGCTCGCCGATTCGTCGTGGTCACGAATGCCGGCCCTCGGCATAGACGGCCGGCGCCACCGTGACTGCGAACAGTCGCGCGTTTTGCGTGAGGTGCCGACGTCGGGTGATGAGCGTGATCGGTCGGCCGGAAACGGTGGTCGCCTCGTAGATATGCAAACCGGCGAGCAACAACAAAGGATGGACGTAGAAGACCGCTGAACGCACGTACATGGCAGCGAGGAGCACCGCGAACACGGCGAGCGCGAGC
>JAFAWL010000435.1 GCA_019241805.1 Actinomycetota bacterium | reverse complement strand
TCGCCGCGATACCGACGATCCCGTAGCGCTGCGCCACCCAGGTGGCCACGCCCGCGCCGCCGACGATGCCGTAGAGGGTGTCGGCCGCGTTGTCATCCGACAGCGTGATCATCCGCCACATGAGCGCAGCGACGTTCGGATCCTTCGCCTGCCCGCTGACCAGCAACTTCGTCGCGATGAAGGTTTTCATGACCGAGGCCGAGGCGAAGAAGGAGTCGGCGTTCCCGGCGACGTAATAGCGCCTGGTCAGCCGGTCGTAGACCGCGACAGCTCCCTGTTCACCCCGGGCGGCAGCCAGCTGAGCGGCCGAAGTGACGGCAAGGCTGGTGGCCTGGTCTCCGCTGATGCTGCTCCACACCGGCGCGCCGCTGCCCGCATAGAGCACGAGGTTGCCATCGAGCTGTACTGTCAGCAGCGCCGCGTCGTGCCCGGCTGTGTCGCTGTAGAACAACGGCTGCCCGCTCGCGCTGTAGACCACGAAATTGCCGTCGCGCTGCACTGCGGCGTAAGCGCCGGGTTGCCCGGCCGTATCGGAGCTCCAGTACACGCCTCCGGGCCCGTAGAGCACTAAGTTGCCGTCCCTCTGCATGGCCAGCCCGAAGCGAGCGTCGGCTGAGCGCACGGTCTCTCCGGGCGGGATCACACTTCCGGCGGTGACGCTCGGAGCCGGGTCGAGCCATACCAGCGCACCTTTGCTCGTAAGGACCAGTGACGAGTCGTCATTGAGGGTCAATGCGATATCCGGCCGGCCGTGTGTGCCGGCGGCGAAAAGCACTGAGAAGTTCGCGGCGTAGAGGACGAGATTGCCGTCGGCCTGCAAGACCAGGAAGTCACCCGCGTGGCCAGTGGTCGCCGTAGCCCAGATGGCCCGCGTCGGCCCGTACAACACGAGATTGCCGTCCGACTGCATCTTCAGCGAGTACGTGTCGGAGGGTGAGTGAAGCGCCTGCCCGTTGGTGAGCGTGGACCCACCGCGCAACACATTGTTCGTCGCCAGCCAGATCCGCGTTGATCTGCTGGTCAAGGCCAGGGCACCCGAATCGTCGATCGTCAGCAGCGCGTTGGCGTGCCCGGCGGTTTCGGCGGACCAGAGGGGCGCACCGGACGCCGAGTACACGACGAGGTTCCCGTCGGATTGCATGGCGAGGAAGTTGCTCGCGCCTGAGGTGCCGCTGTCGAACAGTGGCCCGGACGGACCGGTCTCGACTGCGTCGCCATTGCTTTGCATGGTGAACCGGTACTGGCCGTTCGGCGAGGTGATGCTCTGTCCGGAGCCTAGGGCCTGACCACCGGCCAGCGTACTGCCGCTTACCACCGCCGCGCTCACGGGAGCCAGCGAAAGCAAGCTGCCGACGACGATGGCGTTGACCACCGAAGTGCGGCGTACCCAGCTCAACAGTTTGCTTCGACACCGCGGTGCCGTGCGTCCACTCACAGCGGGCGTCCAACTTTCGCTCGGGGTGATCGGTCTCATCGGGAAGTACTGGGGGCAGCGGTCTCGTCGCGGCGGACTCGTTGACTGGTCAATGCCGTGGTCATTCAGGGCAGCTGACCCGCAGCGCCGCACTCATTCCGGTAGTCGCGCCCCCGAACCCCAGCGTCGAACCGGTCCGGGTGGTCTTTCCGCTGAAGTCCGCCGAACCCACCGGCGCGACATCGATGACATGCAGCGTCGCCGCGGTGAGGTCAAGCGTGATTCGGCCGGTTCCTACGGCGCCGGTGACGGTGTTCGACGCACACCGCAGAGCGGTGACGGGCAGGGTCGAGGAGCCGACGCCCGTCACGGCAATGCTGAGTGCGTCGCCGGCCGCGGTGACTGTCGGAAAGGCGGTCGGCACGGTCGGAATGGCGCCGGACGAACCGGTGAGTGCCGAGTTGGTCGCCGGAGTAATCGCAGCGGCGGCCGAACTCGGTGCGGTTGACGTGGACGCAGCTGACCCGGTGGCGGACGGCGGCGGGACCGAGGAGCCAGTCCGACCCGTCGTGCCACTCGTGCAGGCAGCCAGTGCGCCGGTCGCCAATGCACCCGCAGCCAATGCAGCCGCAGCCGATGAGAACACCCTGAATGACAGGACACTGGCGGGCAATAACCCGACGGCCGTATAGGGCCGATGCTCGTGCCGCGTTTTCGCCGCCGGCGTCGATTCGGTTATTACCGAGCCGGCTCGGCCGAATCGCTTCCGCGGCTCACTATTCTCGACCGTTTGGAGCTCATTGACGATCTCTGCTGGGCGCATGCGCATTATTCCTTGCCGATCCACTCGTTTTGGCTCGCGTCCGCGGCCAACGCCCGCAACGCGTGTTCCCCCCTTCGAGGGTCCGCCGCTCGCTGCCCTCGGGGGGAGCAAACGAGCGGCGGCCCCTGGGCTACCGCTGGTCAAATGCGCTACCAATCGGGGGAAAGCCGCGCACAAATGCGGTAGCTGGCCTCTATGGGAAAATGCTTCTGCGGCAAACGGGCCTTACAAAGCCGAGTGACAATTGTGGCTTTGGAACTGTGTGACTATGAAACCCATGTGACTATGAAACTGTGTGACGATGAAAAATGTGTGACGATGAAAAATGTGTGACGATGAAACGTGCCACTGCAGAAAAGCGTAGTCAGCCGGAAGGACCAGCACACTCGACGCGTGTTGCTTTTTTGCACTAGACCCAAATCGCGTTCGAGCGATTGTCGGGCTCAATCGTTGCCATACGAGGCGGCCTGTTGACGCTAGGTCGTCGACATCAGAAATGGCGACCGGCCACACCTGCGGGGATGAGACGGTCGCCATTTCCTCGTATTCACTTGTCCCGCACCGACCGCGTGGCGGCAGGTCGATGCGAGTGTCCTTTCGACCTGTCGGCTGATGACGCTCGACGCGATCGTTGACGCCAGGAACGCTACGCAGTGCGGATGCACGACACCACGGTCCGGCGTCGTGTATCTGTAAGCGATATAGGTCTAGTCGGGTGTCGAGCGCATCACGATCACGAACGGATCAGTTCTCGGTTTCGATTGTCGCCGGCGTTCCCGACGAACGTGAGCGGTTCAGTCGTGGCTCGGGTGACGCCGGGCCGTGACGACGCCGACGGCGGTGTTCGTGAGCTCGATCGCCACGCCGACGGCTAACACCGCCCACCCGATTGCGCGGCCCTGCGCCATCCCGACGACTCCTGCCCCGAT
This sequence comes from Actinomycetota bacterium, assembly GCA_019241805.1. Taxonomy (GTDB): domain Bacteria; phylum Actinomycetota; class Actinomycetes; order Mycobacteriales; family Jatrophihabitantaceae; genus JAFAWL01. The sequence continues at coordinate 3,919 of JAFAWL010000435.1, read as the reverse complement.
CCAGCCCACGCCGATCAGCGCCCGGACCCAGAACAGGAAGCCGAACGGCGTTACCGGGTCCGTACGGTTGGGTCGCAGCATACGTCGAGTGTGCCGAACCGAAGGACCTCCCGCAGGGGACGGTCGCGCGCATGCTGTGCATGTGAGCGAGCGGTGAGGCGGACGACGCCGCGGGCCTGGTGGGCCCTACTGGCGCGTTAGCGCCGGAAGGGGGAAAGTAGAAGTTGTCGTTCAACTCCGAAGCGATGCACCTGGTGCGTACCGACGCGTGCGCCGAAAGGGTCGCCGATATGGCCGACGACAGACCGGTCCGCCTGGCGCGAGGTAGTGGTGGACAAGCGCCCGAGGCCGGTCTGGCGCGCGATCTGAGCGAGCTGGCGCGGCAGATGCAAGCCGCGGAATCGATGGACGTAGTGCTGCAGCGCATCGTCGACGCCGCGGTGCGCGAGGTCGATGCGGCTGACTATGCCGGCATCAGCGAAATCGACGGGCGGCGGATCTGCCACGGGCCGGGACCAACACGTTGGTGCACCGCGTCGACGGGTTGCAGTACGAGGCCGGTGACGGACCGTGCCTCACCTCGCTGCGGGCGCAGGAAACAGTGCGAGCCGACGACCTGTCGACCGATCCCCGATGGCCCCGATTCGCCGCCGGAGCGGTCCGTGAGGGCGTGCTGTCGTCTTTATCGGTGCAGCTGTTCGTCGAAGGCACGAACCTCGGCGCCCTCAACCTCTACTCAAAGACACCTGGCGGCTTCGACGATCACGCGGAAAGCGTGGCCATGCTGCTGGCCAGCCACGCCGCCATCGCCATGAAGGGCACGCAGGTACAAGTCAATTTGCGCACGGCGTTGCGCAACCGGGATGTCATCGGCCAGGCCAAGGGCATCCTGATGGAACGATTTCGGCTCAACGAGGCGCAAGCGTTCGACCTGCTCGTCCTGGCTTCGCAACGTACGCATTGCAAGCTCAACGAGATCGCCGACGAATTGGCGGCGACGGGCGCGTTACCCACACGGTAGGTCAACTACTTCGGACCGGCGCGAACACCGCGTCTTTCTCGAAGCGAATTGAGGAAGAGGATGGAAAGCCCCGGACTGAGTCTGCATGACGGGTTACTCGCCGCCGGAATTGGCTATTCCGAACTGTGGAGCAGGTACCTGGCGTTGGGAGGCACCGAGACTTTCGACGAGCTACGTGGCCACGTCGAAACCGATATAGACCGCGACGACAATCAGCACAACGTGATTGCGCAGGCGCTGAACGACGTGTTCGTCGATCGTGGCCAGAACCATCCGGTGGCCTACCGCAACCTCTACCGGCTCGATGAGCGAGCTGACTAGTCGTTGCGAGCCAACGTGACGGTGCGTACGCCGTGAATACGAAGATCGGTCCGGCGGCGCAGCGATCGAGGATCGTGCGGATCGAGCAGCACCTGCAGCACGTGTCGATCGTCGGTGTCGAGACCGTCCTCCAGGCGCTGTCCGAGCCGCCCCATCCAGGCTTCCGCGTAGCGACCCGCGTCGAGGTGCTCCGGTGGATTGAGGTCGATCAGAAAGTCCCGTTCGTCGATCACCCGCCAGCCCGCGTCGGCGAGCCGGGGCGTCCAGGCCGAGCCGAGGGTCGGCAGCCGTTCGTGGTGATCGCGCCGCAGTCGCGCCATCACGCGATCCTCGAAGCCCGGGCGCCCGACACCGATGTCCTCGCGCAGGAACCGGACCGGCTCGACGAATTCGGCGACGGCGATGATGCCGGCGGTTCGGGTCGCGTCCCGGACGCGTCGCAACACCTGGGTGGGGTCGGACAGATGATGCAAGGACATCGACGCCCATGTCACGTCGAACGGTCCGACTGCGGGCCAGTTGGTGTCGAGATCGAGCTCGATAGTGGTGACGCGATCGCGGAGACCAAGAGCGTCGGCATGCTCGCGCAGCCGCCGCAGTGAGGGTCCGGATGTGTCGACGGCGACGAGCGTGGCGTCGCGGAATCGCAGCGTCAGCCCCAGCCCCCCGGTCCCCGAGCCGGCGCCGAGATCGAACACCCGGGGCCGGTCGAGGTCTCCGGCAACCAGCCGTACCCAGTCAAGGCTCGCGCGCCAGTAATCCTCCAGCACGTCGGCATCGAGATCGAGCAGGTCGAGAAATCCGTCGTCGCCGGCCTGGTACCCGTGCCGGTGGTCGGATGGCCGGTGGTCGGATGGCCGGTGGTCGGATGGCCGGCGCTCCGAATGCGCGTGGTCAGGCGTCATACCGCCGAGCGTAGGAGATCCTCAACGGCCGCCGGTCGTAGCACCGTTGATGCGGAAGCCCCCGGCCGGGAACGACCCCCCGCCCGGAAAGACGCCGTTACCGAAGCGCGTGGTCGTCGACGACGTAGCACTGCTCGGCAACGCCTGGCTCGGGTCGGCCAACTGCACCTGCTGCCCGGGCTGTAGGCCCGAGACGACCTGACTGATGTCGGCACCGACGAGCCCGACGGTGATCAACACGGTCTTGGTCTTTCCGCCGGATGCCACGACCACGGTGTGTCGCGTACCGAGCATCGTGATCGCCGAGTTGGGCACGACGGTCACATTGCTGGCCGTTCCGGTCGTGACGATCACGTCGGCGCCCACGCCATTGTGGAGCGCCGGGCTGCCGTCGCCCAGCGTGACCGTGACCGGGAACGTGGTCAGCGACCCGGCGGTGCTGCTCAGCAACCCGACCTTGCTCACCGTGCCCGACAACTTGTCGGTGCGACCGTCGACGGCAATGGCGACGGATTGCCCCGTCTTGACCTGGTCGACCTCGCTCAACGGCACGGCGATCTTCACGACCTGGTTGCCGGTGCCCAGAATCGTGATGCTCTTGCCGTTCGAGCTCGACCCGACCGAGAAGCCGACGCTGGCCACGGTGCCGGTGACCGGGCTCACGAGGGTGGCGGCGGTCAGATTCTGTTGGGCCAGCACCAGCTGCGCGTTCGCCGCATCGATGGCGGCCTGATCAGCAGCGAGCTGACTCGCGCTCGCCGGCGTCGCGGTCGTGGTCGTGCTCGAGCCGCTCGATTTGCTGGTTCCGCTGCTCGACTTACTCGTTCCTGCGCTGGACTGACCGGTGCCGCTGGTTCCGCCGGTCGCACCGGTTCCACCGGTTCGCGTGGTCGAGCCGGTGCCGTTCGTGTTTCCGCCGTTGGTGGCCTGCCCCCCCGACCCGCTCGAATTCGCCGCTGACTGCAGAGGAGCCATCAGGGCATCCAACGCCGAGACCGCTGTGTCGAGGTCCTTCACGGCCGCGTCCTGCGTCGAGATGGCTTTGTCGAGCGCGGCCATGGCAGTGCTCAGGGTGTCGGCGAACGCCTCATAATCGGCTTGCGCGCTCGGGCAGTCGCCCGCCGACGCGCCGCTCGACGAACCAGACGTCTGCGTGCCGGTGGATGTCGAGCCGCTCGACCCGCCGGACGACGAACCGCACGCTGCCTTCTGCGCGGCGCTGAGCTTGCTGTTCTGGCTGACGTCGGCGTCGACCGTTGTCTGCGCGGTGTCCACCCCGGCCTGGTTCTTGTCCACGGCCTGCTGGGCGGACACGACGGCCTTCTGGGCGGCTTGGATCTGTTGGACGAGCGCCGACAGCGAGGTGTTTGTGGAGCCGGAGGCAGCCGTAGCGCCATTAACGCCGGCCGGGCCCGATGCCGGACCGGAGGTTGCACCCGAGGTCGGGCTCGAGGTTGCGCCGGTGGTGGGAGCGGCCGTGGACGTCACGGTCGGCGCGGCCAGCGAGACCACCAGCGCGTCTTTGGTCGCGATCCCGGATCCACCCGAGTTGGCGGCCGAACTGGCCGCGCTCGTCTGGCCCGTCTCGTCCGCTTCGAGTCTCTGCTGCGCAGTGGCCACGGTGGCGTTGGCCGAGTCGACGCTGCTCTGCAGGTTGGTGGCGTCCAGCTGG
>JAFAWL010000132.1 GCA_019241805.1 Actinomycetota bacterium | reverse complement strand
AGACGCTACGAGTACCGGAACCGACCTGCGGGATGACCGGCACGATCGTGTTACCCGACAGCGACGGGTCGATGTCGCTCCACTTCGTGATCGAGCAGGTGTAGATCGCCTTCAGCTGGGTCGTCGTCAGAGCCGGCGCATCGGTCGTGTTGGCCACGGCCATCGTCAGGTCTTCCTTGGCCAACTGGACGACCTCGAGCGAGCCGACGCCCGACGAGGCCGCCGCGGTCGACTGCTCGGCCGCTGTCGGCGGACGCGACATGCGGATGAAGTCGATGTTGTGACTGTGGTCGAGGTTCAGCGCCTTGATACCGGCACCCGAGCCGTTGGGTCGCTGGACCGGCTTGGTGCCGGCCCGCAGCACGACCGTGGGGCTGAGGCTGCTGGTGGAGTTGGGGAGGTACGCGGCACGGGCGTTGGCGTCCGCGGTCGCGTCGAAGCTGATGAGACGGTTGATGTTGCCCAGCTGGTTGTAGCCGGTCAGACCCTGCGCCGAACCGTCGGCACCGAAGTCCAGCATGTCCTGCAGCGTGTCCGAGCCGACACCGACGACGTCGGTGCTGCTCGGGGCCGCGTCGGCCTGGGCGACGCCGCCGCCCGAGACAGCGAGCCCGAGGGCCAGCGCACCCGCAGCGAAGGCGCACACCCCCCTCTTGCCGTACATCTTCATGAAGCCACCTTCCGGAAAGGAACACCCCCGCTGGGTGCGAGCTAAGACTCGGGGGGCGGGGCCACATCCAAAGGGGCACACAGTTAACGAGGGATGAAGCGTTCCGAGATCTCCTGACGACGGGACGGCCGCCGTCGATGGTCGATCGCTACATCAGGTTCGGCAGCACGCGCACGGCCGTCGTCGACAATCCCCACAGCACTGCGAGCAACACCGGGAAGCCGACCAGCCAGACCTGGCTGCGCTGCCAGCGCGTTTGCACCCAGGCGAGCAAAGTCATCACGGCGACCAGCAACTGCAGCCACAGCACGATCTGCATCCAGGTGATCGCGCCGGTGTCGCCGGCCATGACCTGTTCGTTGCTGACCACCGCAGTCGGTCGGCCCGTCGGCGCCGGCTGCGTCTGCCCCTGCAGGGTGGCGTCGACGTAGATGGCTCGGATGGCCGACACACCCACGGGCCACCCGGTCGAGCGCGAGGTGACCAGGGTCAGTCGCGATCCGGTCTTCGGGGGCGCCGGAGTGGGCGCGCTCGGCTGGCGGATGTCGTCGATAACGTAGCGGAACTTGCCCTGCCCAGTCGTGACGTCGATCGAATCACCCTTGCTGAGCAGGGGGATGTTGTGAAACGGCGCTCCGAACAGCGACGCGCGACCGAAGATCACCGAAACGCCGGGCTGCCCAGGCAGCGGCGTGTCACGAAGGTGACCCGGCCCGTCCTCCAGGTTGTCCGAGGTGGTGCCTTCCACGACCACCTCGTCGTGTAGGCCGGCGCGCGGGATGCTGATCAGGGCGACTCCCGTGCCGGGCGCGATCGAACCGCCGACCGGCGCGAGCGCTTGAGCCGCGTCAGAGCGGAAGGTGGCGTAGAGCTTGCGCTGACTACGCGCGTGTTCGACGTTGGTCAGCACCAGCAGGTACACGATCGACCAGGCCGCCAGCACGAACAACGAGACCCCGCCGGCTGTGGCGACCGCGCGGGCAAATGTCGGAGGGCGGCCGGAGCGGGCGACCCAGCGTCGTCGGGCGCGCTCGGGCAGTCGATCTTCCGGTTTGGCCGGCAGCCCGGTGCCGTTCGGGCTGACGCCGTTCTCGACCTCGACGACGGTGTCGGGAACCGAACTCATTGGCGTCGCCCGATCGAGACGCTACCGCTCTGGGCACCGATCGCGACAAGCACTCCGAGCACGCCGATGCCCAATACGATCGGCAGGATCAGGCCGCCGAGCGATGAAGTCACCGCCGCGTTCCGCGCGTTGCGCAGCGCGCCGGATTGCGCCGGCGCGAGCGTGGACCGCTTCGCGCTCGGCGACGGGGCTGGAGCCGACGTCGACTTCGTCGTCGACGACGATTGCGTCGACGACGAATAGGTCGGCGCCCCCGAGGTCACGTTCGTGCTCGTACCGCTGTCCGTGCTGGCTTGTCCCTGGTTGGCATCGGTCGTACCCGACTGGTTCGGGACCTGACCGTTCTGGGCGGCGACGTCAGCCGCCGCCGCGGTGGAGTAGTCGAGCAGCGCGCCGAAGCCGTTGGCGCTCGTCATCGGCAGATAGCCCGGCGGCAGCTGGCCGTTCCCGTACCCGGCCGTCTGCCCCGTCCCCGTCGCAAACTTGATCAGATTGGCGTAGTCGGTCGCGTCACCGCTGGACAGCCCCGTCGTCGGCACGTCGGCGTAGACAGTCATCAGGCCTGGATAGGCCGCGGGCGTCGACGAGCGCAGCGTGTCGTAGGGCAGTGTCCACGTGCCCGCGGTCGAGTCGAACTTCATCGCCTTCCCAGCCGCCTTCAGAGCGTTGTCCGTCGGCGTGACGAACGTGCGCCCGGCTGCGCTGCTGAACTGCGCCTTCGCGCTCACGCTGGAACTCGACTCGAGCGATGCACTGGGCAGGCTGTAGCGCTGCGCCTCACCGAGCGTGGTGAGGGCGATGATGAAGCGCTGGCCGATCGGCTGCAGTGAACCGCCGGCCCATTGGGCCACCACCCCGCCGTCGACGCCGGCGACGCCGACGGTGAGGTTGCACTGGATCTTCGACCAGTCGAGCGCGAACTGCGCGTCCAGCGTCGCCGTCGCCATACTCGGCACTGGCGAAGCGACCGAATTCAGCCACACGATCGGCGACTGGGTCTGGCAGGTCAACGCCTGCAGATCCGGCACGAACGTGTCGAGCAGCGGCCAGGCCTCCAAGGGCAGGCTGATGTTCTTGTAGTTCGGATTGACGACCATGCCCCACGGATCGGGCGTGCCGTCCAACCACGCCCGCGCCTCGGAATCGGCGTTGATGTAGGACGTCAAGGCATACATCACGTCGGAGTTGCCGCCGATAGCAAGCAGTGCCGCTGCGGCCGGATCTCCCGGATTGACGGGGATACGAGGGTTCAACGCCTTGAACTCCGGGTCGGCCGTGATGCTCTGTGGGTTGCCGGCCAATGCCGTGT
>JAFAWL010000017.1 GCA_019241805.1 Actinomycetota bacterium | reverse complement strand
CATTGCGGTGCTGGGTCAGTCCCATCGCCCAGCAGACCACGATGCGATCCGCGGCCACGACGTCGTCGACGAAGCCTTCCAGCGCACTACGGGTCAGGCCGGTCTGGGCGAGCAGCTCGGCCCAGTCGAGATGACGCCAGGCGGTCGCGCAGGCTTCGAAGCCATCAGTGTATTTGTCGATAAAGTTGCGGTCGAGGACCTGACCGGGGGACGAATCTTCGCGTTCGAGCAGCAGTCGATTCACCGCGTTGAACAGGGCGAGGTCACCGTTCACCCGCACCGGCAGGTGGCGATCGGCGATGACGGTGCCCGGGCCGACCAACCCGCGCAGGGTCTGTGGATTGCGGAACTTGATCAATCCGGCCTCGGGCAGCGGATTGATGGCGACGATCCGGGCGCCGCGCTGCTTCGCTTCTTCCAGCGCTGTGAGCATGCGTGGGTGATTCGTGCCCGGGTTCTGACCGACGATGACGATGAGGTCGGCCTCCTCGGACAGGTCCGAGAGCGACACCGTGCCTTTGCCGACGCCGATCGTCTGCGTCAGGGCGGCCCCACTCGATTCGTGGCACATGTTCGAGCAGTCGGGCAGGTTGTTGGAGCCCAGTCGGCGGGCCAGCAGCTGATAGACGAACGCGGCCTCGTTGCTCGTCCGGCCGCTGGTGTAGAACGCCGCCCGAGCGGGATCGGGCAGTTCGCGCAGCGTTGTCGCCATCAGCTCGAACGCCGCCGTCCACGAAATCGGCCGGTAGTGGTCGTCGCCCTCGGCCAGGTGCATCGGCTGCGTGAGCCGTCCGTTGGCCTCCAGCCAGTGATCGGTCTGTTCGCGGAGGAAGGGCACGGAGTGCTCGGCGAAGAAGCTCTCGTCGACCCGCTTCCGCGTCGCTTCCCAGGCCACGGCCTTGGCGCCGTTCTCGCAGAATTCGGCTGGCTTGCGCCGATCCGGATCGGGCCACGCGCAGCTCGGGCAGTCGAAGCCGTCGATGTGATTCATGCGCAGCAGGGTGCGAGCCGAGCGGGCCGGACCCATCTCCTCCAACGCGTACTGCATGCTGTGCGCGATCCCCGGCAGGCCGACCGCCGAACGCTTGCGGTGACCGACCTCGGGTTCGCTTCCTGCGTCGTCAGGCATATTTCCGACTGTAGGCCGCCAGTGCCAGTCTGACAGCGCCCGCAGCGCCGGTCGATGAGTAGCGTTCAGGGCATGGCCATCATGTCGACCCGGCGGGCGATCACCCGCGTGGACGCCGCTCGGGTCAGCGCCGGGCCGGACGAGCTCGCGGTCGAATCGCCGCTCGTTCTCGGATTGGACGGCGAGGTGCTGGCGACGCTGATGCGGACGCCTGGTCACGACATCGAGTTGGCCGCCGGCTGGTTGCTGGTGGAGTCAGGTGTCGCCCGGGCCGAGGACATCGTGACGCTGCGCGAATGTCGCGACGACGGCACCGACCGAGTGCATGTCACGCTGCGCAGCGGTGTCGCCCGGCCGCGCGCCCGCGCATTCGTGACCTCGGCCGCCTGCGGCGTGTGCAGTGCCGACGTGCTCGATCTGGATCTGCTACAGGTCGGCCCGCCGCACACCGCTGGCCTGCAGCTCCGCCCGGAGGTGATCACAACCTTGCCGGAGCGGATGCGCCTGCGTCAGCGGACCTTCGATCGGACCGGTGGGGTGCATGCGGCCGGTCTCGCTCGGGCCGCCGGTGAGTTGCTGATCGTGCGCGAGGACGTAGGCCGTCACAATGCGGTCGACAAGGTGTTCGGGCGCGCGCTGTTGGACGGGGTGCTTCCGGCCACCGATCATCTGCTCGTCGTCAGCGGGCGGGTCTCGTTCGAGATCGTCCAGAAGGCGATGGCCGCCGGAGTTTCCGGCATCGTCGCAGTGTCGGCGCCCTCGAGCCTTGCGGTCGACCTCTGCCGCCGTTATGACCTGTTTCTCGCCGGTCTGGTCCGCGGCTCGCGCTTCAATGCCTATGCCGGCGAGGGACTGCTCATCTCACCTGAGCCCGCCGCACCCGTGGCTGCCGCACTCTGCTGACTTGGGCGGCGCGACCGCGCCCGCCAACTCGTCCAGCCAGGTGTCCAATTCGTTCAGTGCTGTGCTTCTGGTCGCAGCCCTTTCTCTCGTCGCCGGGCTCGTTCCAGATCCTCGGGCGTGTCGCAGTCGGCGCCCCAACCGTGCGTGTCATCGATCAGGCAAACGTCCTTGCCGGCGAACAGTTCTCGCAGCGTGCGGCCCGGTCGGCCGAGCGCCGACTCGAGTTGGTCCCGCTGCCAGGCGGCGGCGACGTAGTTCACCTGACCGTCAGGATCGACCAGAACACTGACCTGCGTGCCCTGCTCGGCCACGCGGTCCAGCAGTACCGGTATCGCCGATGCGATCGCGGGCAGGTCGCCGGCGACGACGAGCACGACCGGAGCCGAGGTCAACGGCAACGCGGCTTCGAGTGCGGCGCGCGGTCCGGCGCCCGGCGGGTCCTCACGACACCAGACGACCGGCCGGGTAGTGACCGAGGGTCGTGGCGGTCCGACGGCGACGACGCGCCCGGCCGCGCTTACCGCGCCCAGCACCCGGTCGAGCAAGCTGTGCCCGCCCACCTCCAGGGTGAGTTTGTCGACCATCCCCATCCGACGGCCCGCGCCCCCCGCCAACACGATTGCGTCGTAGTCACGCACGGCTCCACCGTAGGCTGCCGACTCGTGTCGTCGTCACCGCTGCTGACTGCCGGGTTAGGTGCGGTCGTCGGCCTAGCCCTGACCCCGTATGCCGCCCGCATCACGGTGAGTGCGCCGGATCGTGAACGGGCCGACTGGTGGCGGGGCGGGCGGCCGGGCGCCCGGCGGTTGACCGTGACCGGCGGCCTGCTTGTGGCTTTCGCCGCACTCGCCGGTTACGCGGCCGGCTGGTCGGCGCTCTTGCCCGCTTATCTCGTACTGGCCGGCGGTTGCGGACCGCTCGCCGTCATCGACTTCGAACTGCACCGGCTGCCCAATCGACTCCTTCTCCCGACCGCGGCCCTCTGTGGGGCGCTGCTGACCCTCGCGGCGTTGGTGCGGTCGGAGTGGGGGCCGTGGCTTCGCGGGGTGGAAGCGGCGGCGGTGGTGTTCGCGCTCTTCTACCTGATCGCGCTCTTCGCTCCGTTCGGCTACGGGGACGTCAAGTTGGGGGCGCTGCTGGCGGGGTTTCTCG
>JAFAWL010000457.1 GCA_019241805.1 Actinomycetota bacterium | reverse complement strand
GAGGGGGCGCGCCTGCGCGCTCGGGTCGGTCACGCGACCAAAGCCTAGGTGGTGCCCGTGTGAACGGGCGCCGATTTCGGCTGGCCGGAGGGTCGTGACCCGCGCCAAGCTGGGGCAATGATCGAGGCGGCCGATTACCTGTACTTCGTTGACGACGCGCTCGAGGGGATGGTCAGCGCGCTCGAGGAGCTCGGCGACGAGCGGGTCAACCGGCGGCTGGCCGCGCCGGGTTCGAATTCGCCCTATGCCGTGGTCACCCACTGTCTGGGCGTGGTCGAGTACTGGGCCGGGCATCTGGTCGCCGGTCGTCCGTCGCATCGTGATCGGGAGGCCGAGTTCACCGCGGCCGGTGGTGTCGCGGAGCTGGTCGGGCGGGTGCGGCGCGCCCGGGATCAGCTTGCGGCTGATGTTGCCGGCGCCGAGTTCGGGGCGGTCCCGCGTCGCCCGGCCGACCCGGATGACGCCGCGCTGCCGATCGGGCGAACGCAGGGTGGAGCGTTTCTGCACGTGTACGAGGAGCTGGCCCAGCACCGCGGGCAGCTCGAAATCACCCGGGATCTGCTGCTCGCGGCGCACGACTCGGTGTAATCACACCGCTATTCGGAAGGTCTAATGTGTCGCCCGCTGGACTCGACAGTTGGAGGGCTGACGTGCAACCCGGTATCGACACATCGACATGTTCGACGAGGCTAATCACGTGCAATTGCCGGACGGGCTCTTGGAGAGCTTCGGTCGGCTGTTCAAGAACGACCTGCGGTTGTTCGTCTATCCGGTGCGAAGCGACGCCGGCGTGATTACCGTTGAGAACGTGCGGGTCAGCGAGGAACTGCAGCCGCTCTACGACTACCTGGCCCGGCGCGGGAGCTTTGTCGACCTCGACAATTACAAGCCCGAGAACCTGCCCATTCTCTGCCGCGATGTGCTGCGGCGCATCGCTGCCGGCGACCATGGGAAGCAATGGTGCCGGCAGAAGTCGCCCTCCTGATCAAGAGCGCTACTTTTCGGCTATCAAAAGTCGGTCGACTGACGCGTAGCTGGACAACGGCGGGGTTAGTCGCGCTCGGACGACGTCCGACGTCCGATGGCGATCGATCCGACGGCGGTCGAACCCAGCACTGCCAAATCGATGACTCCTCGGCGCATCTGGTCGCCGAGCGGGTCGAGCGGACGGAGTCGCCGCGCTCGGCGATACTTGCCACCAGAAATCACCGTATTAAATCGAGGCGAGTCACCAGCCGCGAGCGCGCCAGTCGCCGAGATGTGGACGTTCGGCTCCGAGCGTCGAGTCGTTTCCGTGGCCCGGGTAGAACCAGGTGTCGTCGGGCAGCCGGTCGAAGACGCGGGCCTCGACGTCGTCGAGCAGCGAGGTAAACGTCTGCGGCGAGGTGGTCCTGCCGACCCCGCCCGGGAACAGCGAGTCGCCGGTGAACAGGTGGGCCGTGCCCTCCGGATCCTGATAGAGGACGGCGACGGAGCCGGGCGTGTGTCCCCGGAGGCCGATGATGTCCAGCGTCAGATCGCCGACTGTGACCGAGTCACCGTCGTGGAGTCGCTCGTCGACGGCTACCGGCAGTGCGTCGGCGTCCTCGTCCCCGGCGTACACCGCGGCGCCGGCGTCGTCGACCATTTCGGCCAGCGCCTGCCAATGGTCCCGGTGCTGATGCGTGGTCAGGATCGCGGCGACCGGCGGTCCATCGAGGCGCACCAACTCCTTCAGCCGATCCGCCTCGTCGGCGGCGTCGATCAGCAAACCCTCGTCGGTGGCCGTGCAGCGCAACAGGTAGGCGTTGTTCGAGATCGGGCCCACGGCGAGCTTTGCGATCGTCAGGCCGGGCAACCGGCGTATGTCGATCGGGCCGCCGACACTGACCTCACCGGTGTAGTCGGACATAGGCCTAAAGCTAGTCGTCGACGAACGCGAACTCTTCGGTGGGCGGCCCGGAAATCTCGACCTTCGTATCAGGCAGGAAGCGCAAGACGCTGTCGACGTAGGAATTAACCGCGGCCGCCCGGCCGACGTCGTGGCCCTGCGTCTCAGACAGGAACCAGCGGTGCTCGCTGATCTCGTGGAAGAGCTCGGCGTCGGGAAGTTTCGCCCGCAGGGCGGCCGGTACGAGCGCCAGGGTGCCGTAGAACTTCTCGTCCAGCCACCGCCGGGCGGCTAGGTCCTCGGGCGGGTCCCAACCGGTGCCCTCGGCCCACTTGGCCCGGAACCGGTCGAGGTCGGCCAGCAGTCGCCGGGCCTGGTTCTCCTGAACTCGGAGGCCGGTGAGCGCGAACAAGCGCCGCTGGTGGTGGCCGGGTTCGACGACGTGCGTCCCGAACCGAAGCCGACGCCCACCCTCCTCGGACGTGATCGCGATCTCGGCGACGTCGAAGCCGAGGCTATTCAATCTCCGCACCCGATTGTCGATGCGGTAGGACTCATCGCGCGCGATCACCTCGTCGCGGGTCAGCTCGGCCCACAACCCGTCGTACGCCGGGGTGAGCGCCTCGGCCGTTTCGATCGGATCGATCGACTCGTCCAGATACCCGGCGGCCTGCAGATCGAACATCTCTCCGGCGATGTTCTCGGTCGCGATGGTCAGGTCGTAGCGGCGCTGCCCGTCCGAGAGCGCCTCGTGCAACTCACCGGTCTCGGCGTCGACCAGATAGGCCGCCAACGACCCCGCATCCCGCCGGAACAGCGTGTTGGACAGCGAGCAGTCGCCCCAGTAGAAGCCGGCCAGATGTATTCGCACGAACAACTCCGCCAGCGAGTCCAGCAGCCGGGCCCGCAGGTTCGGCACGTCGCGACCGGTGAACAACGACCGGTAGGGCAGTGAGAACGGCAGATGCTTCGTGATCAGCAGCCCCCCGAGCGAGTCTCCGGTCAGTGAGTCGCGGCGATCAACAACGGTGCCGAAGGCGTCGACCACCGGCACCGAGCGTTCGGCCAGGTCGCGAAGCAGGGCGTGCTCCCGGATCACGTATCGGTCGGTCGCCTCCTTGAAGGCGAAGATCTCGCCGCGAGCCCGGATGAACCGCACGACGTGTCGGGAGATGCCCCGCGGCACCTCCACGATTCGCGGATCGGTCCAGTCGGCCAGCGGCCGGTCGAAGGGCAGGTCCAACAGCTCGGTGGCAGCACCGAGTGTGGTCATCGTGTAGTCGCCCATGACGGACCTCAGCCTACGAGTCGGCCGTCAATCGAAGGGCAAGTTCAGCAGGGCGTTCTCAACCACCTCGGCCAGCGCCGGGTGGATCCAGTACTGCCCGCGGGCCAGCTCCCGCGCATCGGTCCCGAAGGACATCGCCTGGATCAGCGGCTGGATGAGGGTGGAGGCGAACGGACCCATGATGTGCGCCCCCAAGAGTTGCCCCGAAACCGGATCAGCCAACAACTTGCAGAAGCTCGCCGTCTCCTCCATCGCCCAGCCGTAGGCGGTGTGGGCGTAGGCCTGCTCGGCGGTCACGTAGCGCACGCCTTGCTCGCGCGCCTGCTCCTCCGACAGACCGACGGTGGCGATCTGTGGCTCGGTGAAGACCGCCGACGGCACGAATCGGTGGTCGGAGGCCACCAGCTCGTCGGGATGGGTGAGGTTGTGGGCAACCACGCGCGCCTCGTGGTTGGCGACGTGCTTGAGCTGATGCGGCGAGGACACGTCACCGACGGCCCAGATCCCGTCGGCGCTCGTGCGTTGGAACTCGTCGACCTTGACCCGCCCGTCGTCGTGTAGCTCGATCCCGGCCCGCTGCGCGTCGAGCCGGTCGCCGTTGCTGATGCGGC
>JAFAWL010000318.1 GCA_019241805.1 Actinomycetota bacterium | reverse complement strand
AGCCAAAGCCGGCCTCGAGTCGACCTCGCGTTATCTCGCTCGTGAGCTCGGTCCGCGCAAGATCCGGGTCAATCTGGTCGCCGCCGGCCCGGTGCGCACCATGGCCGCCAAGAGCATTCCGGGCTTCTCGACGTTCGAGGACGCGTGGGACGGTCGGGCTCCACTGGGCTGGGACAACACCGACGCGAGCACGGTCGCACGAAGCACGCTGGCCCTCATGTCCGACTGGTTCCCCGCGACGACAGGCGAGATCGTGCACGTCGACGGCGGGTTCCACGCGATGGGTGTCTGATTGAGCACGATCGACGCGCTGCTACTGCTCTCTTTCGGAGGCCCCGAAGGGCCGGACGACGTGCTGCCCTTCCTGCGCAACGTGACGCGCGGTCGCGATGTACCGGAGCAACGACTGCTCGCCGTCGCCGAGCACTACCACCACTTCGGCGGTGTGTCGCCGATCAACGGGCAGAACCGCGCGCTGCTCGCCGCGATCGAGCAGGACTTTCGCGCGAACGACGTGCACCTTCCGGTCTACTGGGGCAACCGCAACTGGTCCCCCTACGTCGAGGACGCGTTCCTGCGGATGCGCGAGGACGGCGTGCGCCGGGCGCTTGTCCTGGCCACCAGCGCAAGCGGCGGTTACTCGGGCTGCCGGCAATATCGGGAGAACCTCGCCGCGGCCGCCACGGCCGTGCCAGGGGCGCCCGACACAGTGAAGTTGCGCCACTACTTCGACCATCCCGGCTTCGTCACCGCAAACGCCGACGCGGTACGCCGAGCGCTGCACGGCGCGCCGGCCGAGACGCGGCTGATCTTCACCGCCCACTCGGTCCCGGCGGCTATGAATGAGGTCGCCGGCCCTGACGGCGGCCTCTATGCGGCGCAGCAGCGGGAAACGGCGCGCCTGGTTGCCCAGGCCGTGCGTGGCCCCGGCGCGTATTTCGATCTGGTCTGGCAGTCGCGGTCCGGCCCGCCACAGGTGCCCTGGCTCGAACCGGACATCAACGATCACCTGCGCGCGCTCGCGGCCGCCGGCGTCACGTCCGTCGTGGTCGCACCTACGGGATTCGTGTCGGATCATCTCGAAGTCGTCTGGGATCTCGATACCGAGGCGAGCGCCACCGCGGCCGAACTCGGCATGTGGTTCGCTCGGGCCGCGACAGCCGGAACCCATCCGGCGTTCGTTGCGATGATCCGCGAGCTGGTTCAGGAACAGACCGACGGACATCAAGCGCGCCGGTTGGGGGAGCTGGGGTTGTGCGGGCAGCCCTGTCCCGACGGGTGCTGCCTCAGGCCGACTCGCGGATGACCGGTTGCGGCTCCGGTTTCGCTTCACCCTCGCGCTCGGCCGCGCGCGCCAGGTTGCGGATCATGCCGCCGAAGACGACGCCGTGGAACGGCGCGATCGAGCGCCAGTAGGCGTGCCCGGCCAGGCCGCGCGGATGGAAAGTGGCCTTCTGCGTGAGAATCGAACGCGAACCATCGTCATCGACGTGAAACTCCAGCCAGGCCAGGCCCGGCAGTCGCATCTCGGCCCGCAGCCGCAACAGGCGGCCGGGCACCGCCTCTTCGACCCGCCAGAAGTCCAGCGCGTCGCCGACCCGAAGGCGTTTCGGGTCGCGTCGCCCGCGTCGGAGGCCCACCCCGCCGACCAGTCGGTCGAGCAGGCCCCGGACGCCCCAGGCCAAGGAGAAGGAGTACCAACCGCGCTCACCGCCGATGCCTTCGACTACCTGCCAGAGCTGATCAGCGGGCGCGGCGACCGGCCGGGTGCGTTCGTCGGTGTAAAGCGAGCCTCCGGCCCAATCCGGATCGGTGGGCAGCGGGTCGCTCGGGGCACCGGGCCACTCGGACTCCGACCAACGGGTGGCGACGGCGGCCTCCCGGATCCGCGCGAGGGCAAGGTCGACGGCCCGCTCGAAGCCGATCAGGCCGCCCGGCGGATCCGCTACGAGCTGGGCGATGTCGTGCTCGCGGCAGACGACCTCGGTGCGCAGCGATTCGACCAGCGGTCGCGCGATTCCTGCCGGGACGGGCGTCACCAGACCCACCCACTGGCTCGACAGTCGCGGTGTGAGTACGGGCACCGGAAGGATCAAGCGGTGACGCAACCCGGCCACGGCGGCGTAGCGCTGCATCATCTCCCGGTACGTCAGCACATCCGGCCCTCCGACGTCGAACGTGCGGTTGGTCGCGTCCGGGAACCGGGCGGCGGCGAGTAGATAGCGCAGTACGTCACGTACGGCGATGGGCTGTATCCGCGTGTTGACCCACACCGGCGTCACCATCGCCGGTAGTCGCTCGGTCAGGTAGCGCAGCATCTCGAAGGAAGCCGACCCGCTGCCCAGGATCACCGCCGCACGCAGAACGACTGCCGGCACCTCCGATTCGAGCAGGATCCGGCCGACCTCGGCCCGCGAGGCCAGGTGCTCGGAGACGTCGGTGGCGTTTTCGTCGGCCAGCCCGCCGAGATAGACGATTCGGCCGACTCCGGCCCTCGCGGCGGCCCGGGAGAAGGCCTCGGCGGCGGCGCGGTCACGGTCGGCGAAGCGGCCGCCCCTACCGATCGAGTGGATCAGGTAGTAAGCCACGTCGACGTCGCGCAAGGCGGCGGGCAGTGTGGCATCGTCGAGTACGTCGGCCGTGACGATCTCGACATCCGCCGCCCAGGGCACGTCCCGTAACCATCCGGGGGTGCGCGTCATCGCCCGCACCCGGTGGCCGGCGGCGAGCAGTCCGGGCACGAGCCGCCCGCCGATGTAGCCGGTCGCACCGGTGACCAGGGTTCGCACGGGCGCCGGCCTCTCCAGAGGGGATTCAGACCCCGGCGTTGTACCCAGCGACCCGAGCCGTTCGAACGGCCCGCTCGAGATTGTGCAAGGTGGTGTCGCGATCAGTTGCCCCGGCCCGGTCGGCGGTTACGCCGGTGCGGGCGATCGCGAGCACCGAGGCCAGCCGTTCGGCTTGCGCGAGCAAGCTGACCGCTCGTGGGGGATGACCTGGGGGGAGGTTGAGGCGTTCACCGGCGCGCCGGGCGTCAGCGAGCTGCTCGCGTACTTCCTCGCTCCAGCCGAACGCGCCGATCTCGGCCAACGGGCCGGCGCTGTCGCGGACCGCCTCGGCCAGTTCGTATTGGGCGTCGGCCACGCTCACCGGCTGCCGGGCGCCGGTGGACTCGAGGCCGGTTGGCCCGAGCTCGTAGCCCCACCACATGAGTTCGGGCTCGGCGCTACTGGGACCGAACTGACGCCGACCCGGCACGAGACCGAGTTGGGCGCCCACCACCGCCTCGCCGGCCTCCAGGGCGGCCGTCCGCAGTTCCTCCGATCCGGCAGTGAGTGAACCGGGCAGGCCGCGAACGTCGCCCGGCACCGGCAGCACGAGGCGAATCGGCGCTCCGGCGCGGCGCCATTCCACCAGTGCCTCACCGAGCCCGATAGCCCGACCGGTGCTGGGCGGGACAAGCGACGGGCCGGCGCCGACGAGCACCCGCGACCTTGACAACGCGTGCACGACGTCGTCGAAGGCCACACCGCCGCGCAGCCACATCGTGGTCCATGCGGCGAGGCTTCCGGCCGGAGAGTTCACGTCGATACAGCGTAGTGAGCATTCGGCAGCCGCGCGTCGCTGCCGTTGCCTCGAGCCTGAGCTGCCTTAAGGTCGATGACCATGCCCGGTCCGCAGCGCTACTCCGCCGACGTCCTGGCCGAACCGGCGCGGCGGCGCCGCGTTCCCGAGGTCGCGGCGGACGCCGGCTTGGTGGTCGAGACGGCCGACGGCAACTACTGCGGGGCGGTGGTCGCGCTCGGCCAGGCGGTCGTTGCCGGCGAACGTCGTGACGTGGTCACCCTGGAGGATCGGCGCGGCCGTCGGCGGGAGTTCGCGCTGCTGCCGGCGGCGTTCCTGCTCGACGGCCAGCTCGTGACGTTAACCGCTCCCGCGCCGGCGGCTCCGCAGCGCCCGTCGGCCCGGGCGCGCACCGCCTCGGGCTCGTTCGCGGTGGCCGGTGCAAAGGCCCGTGTCGCGCGGGGGAGCCGCATCTGGGTGGAAGGAATCCACGACGCGGCACTCGTCGAGCGGGTCTGGGGCGATGATCTTCGCCTCGAAGGGGTGGTCGTCGAGCCGTTGTCGGGGATCGACGAACTCGCCGCAGCGCTGCGCTCGTTCGGTCCCGGCGCCGGCCGGCGGGTCGGGGTGTTGGTCGACCACCTGATTCCGGGCACGAAGGAAGCGCGGATCGTCGCCGGCATCTCCGACCCGCACGTGCTGGTAACCGGCCATCCTTACGTCGACATCTGGCAGGCGGTCAAGCCGGCAGCCGTCGGCATCGCCGGCTGGCCTACGGTGCCCCGGGGCCTGGACTGGAAGTCCGGTGTCTGTCAGGCACTGGGGATCGGCGCCCCGCGGGAGATGTGGCGCCGCGTGCTGGCGGCTGTGGACAGCTTCGCGGACGTCGAAGCGCCGCTGCTGCGAGCGGTCGAGGAACTGATCGACTTCGTGACTGCCGGCGACGGTCGCTGAGGCGCGGTTGTGAACGCCGCGTGCAGCGGTGTCCGCGTGTCAACATGAAGGCATGCCCACGTGGTTGTGGTGGTTGGTCGCCGCGGTGATTCTGGCCGGAGCCGAGACGCTGTCGCTCGACTTCGTCCTGATCATGTGCGCCGGCGGCGCCGGAGCGGGGGCGGTGGCCGCTGCCGCGGGAGCCGCCGCGCCCGTCCAGTTCGGAGTGGCCATCGTGGTCGCGCTCGGGCTGTTGTTGTTCATCCGCCCGATCGCCCGGCGACATCTCACCGTGGGCTCGGGCCACCTGACCGGAACGGCGGCGTTGGTCGGCAAACCGGCGGTCGTCTTGCGGGAGGTCGACTCGCACGACGGACGGGTGCGACTCAACGGGGGCGAGTGGTCGGCCCGTTCGATGCTCGACGGCCAGGTGTTCCCGGCCGGCACGACCGTACGTGTACACGAGATCGTCGGAGCGACGGCGGTCGTCTTCGAGGAGCCGTTCGGCGATCGGCTTACAGGAAGCGGTTGAAATGGATGCAGTGCTGATCGCGGTGATCGTGGTCGCCGTGCTCGTTGTGATCACGCTGGCTCGCAGCGTGCGTATCGTCCCGCAGGCCCGGGCGGCCGTGGTCGAGCGGCTCGGACGCTACGTGCGCACGCAGGGTCCGGGCGTGGCCGTGCTCGTGCCCTTCGTCGACCGGATGCGGCCGATGATCGACCTCCGGGAACAGGTCGTGAGCTTCCCTCCGCAGCCCGTCATCACCTCCGACAACCTCACGGTGGCCATCGACTCCGTCATCTACTTCCAGGTCACCGATCCGCGGGCGGCGACCTATGAGATCCAGAACTACATCCAGGCCGTCGAGCA
>JAFAWL010000312.1 GCA_019241805.1 Actinomycetota bacterium | reverse complement strand
CGGCTTCGTTGTATTTCGCGGTCTTGCGCGGCTGTTCGGCGTCCTGACCGGTGGCCGGCATGCGGCCGGTGCTCACCTGGAAGTAGGTCGCCGCGGATCCGACGCCGATCAGTGAGACACCGCGATCGGTGACTCCCTGCAGATTCGCGCCGTGACAGGTGATGCATGTCGTCTGATAGATCTGCTGGCCACGTGCGATCTGTGCCTGGTCGTCGGCGGAAGAGTTCGCGTTCGACGAGCCCGCGAACGCGCCGTAGAGCGCGCCCATCGAGACCAGCGCCACCAGCAGAACCAGACCGCCGGCCAGGCGCGTACGCCAGCCGCGCTTGCGCCGGGGGCGCCGCCTTACCGGCGAGGTGTCGGAGACATCGGCGCCGGTGGCCGAGACGGCCGGCTCGAAGCCGAGTTCGGCTTCGAGATCGACATCGTCGGTCATGGACGTCCTTTCGGCTGAGTTCGGTGGGGCGACGGTGCTGGGCTCACCGGATGAGATAGATGACGGCGAACAGACCGATCCAGACCACGTCGACGAAGTGCCAGTAGTACGACACCACGATCGACGCGGTCGCCTGGGCTGGTGTGAAGCGCCCGAGGGTCGTTCTTATCAAGAAGAAGATGAAGGCGATCAGGCCGCCGATGACGTGCAGCCCGTGGAAACCGGTGGTCAGGAAGAACACCGACCCGTAGCCGGTCCGCGAGATCGTGTTGCCGTCGTTGACCTGCATCCGGTATTCGTTCGCCTGACCGAGCACAAAGATCAGGCCCATGAAAAAGGTGATCGTGAACCAGCGGCGAAGGCCGAACACGTCGCCCTTCTCCGCGGCGAACACCCCCCACTGACAGGTGAAGCTGGACGCGACGAGGATCACTGTGAACGGCACCGCGTAGCCGACGCTCAGCTTGATCTTCTCGCCGGCGTGCGCCAGGCCGTCCTGCGGCAGCGTCATCGGCCAATCGTGCGCATGCACGGACCGGATCGTGAAGTACATGGCGAACAGGCCGGCGAAGAACATCAGCTCGCTCGACAGCCACACGATCGTGCCCACGCTGACGATGTTCGGACGGGTCAGCGAATGCACCTTGCTGGACTCGAAGCTGGGCGCCGCTGCAGTCGTCACGTTGGCATTATTGCCTGCCCGATACGGATCGGTACGCGGGGGTGCCCCGTGTTGCCTGCGGAAGATGTGACCTCGCACAAGATCGGTCAGCGCGATCTTGTGAGGGCCTGGTTCCGGACCGAAAGGTGGCGACGCGTGCTACCCGGGACCGCCGATACGATTCAGGCTGTGACCCACCCGAATTCGGCCGGCTCGGCCACCGCGACCGTCGTGCTCTACAGCAACTCGGCCGAGTTCCGCGACCGAGTGCGCATTGCCGTCGGCCGGCGGCCCGCCCCCGACGTGCCGCGAGTCGAGTGGCTGGAGTGCGCCACGAGTGCAAAAGTCGTCGCGGAGATCGACGAGGGCGAGATCGATCTGGTCATTCTGGACGGTGAGGCCCAGCCCACCGGCGGGATGGGATTAGCCCGCCAGTTCAAGTACGAACTCGACGACTGTCCACCGATCCTCGTCGTCGTCGCCCGCCGGCAGGATGCATGGCTGGCGCACTGGTCGTTGGCCGACGCGGTCATCAGTGCGCCCCTGGATCCGGTCGAGGCGGCCGAGGTCGTGGCCGGTCAGTTGCGTGCCCGGGTCACGGGCATCCCCGTTGTGCGCTGAGGGGCCGCGCCCGGCGACGTCGTGGTCGCAGACCCTGGCCACGCTCCTGCGTGGCGATCCGGTCGACGAGGCCACCGCGGCCTGGGCGATGGACGAGATCATGGCCGGCAACGCGACCAGCGCGCAGATCGCCGCGTTCGCGGTCCTGCTGCGGGCCAAGGGCGAGACCGCGACCGAGGTCGCTGGACTGGTCAGCACGATGTTGGCGCGCCGGGTGCCCGTCCGGCTCGACCGGCGGGCGGTCGACGTGGTCGGCACGGGCGGTGACGTCGCGCATACGGTGAACATCACGACGATGGCGGCGCTGGTCGCCGCCGCCACCGGCCGGCCGGTCGTGAAGCACGGCAACCGCAGCGCATCGTCGCTGTGCGGGACCGCTGACGTACTCGAGGAACTGGGCGTCGCCATCGACCTCGGACCGGATGAGGTCGCGCGGACCGTCGCCGAAATCGGGATCGGATTCTGCTTCGCGCCCGTGTTCCACGCCGGTATGCGGCACGCCGGGCCGACCCGGCGCGAGATCGGCGTGCCGACGGTCTTCAACTTGCTCGGACCGCTGACCAACCCGGCCCGACCCAGCGCATCCGCGATCGGCTGCGCCGACCCACGGGCATTGCCGATCATGGCGGCCGTCCTGGCGCGACGAGGCGATACCGCGTTGGTGTTCCGCGGCGACGACGGACTCGACGAGCTGACGACGACGACCAGCTCTCGGGTGTGGGTGGCGTGCGGCGGCACGGCGGCCGAGACGACGATCGATCCCGGTGAGCTCGGGTTGGAGCGGGCCGCCCCGGACTCGTTACGAGGAGGCGATCGGAGCTTCAACGCCAGTGTCGTCAACACGATCCTCGCCGGCAACGACGGTCCGATCCGCGAGGCCGTGCTACTCAACGCCGCCGCGGCGATCGTCGCCTTTGACCAGGCCGGCGCCGCTACCGGCTCGGCCCACGCCGTCGCGGATTCGCTGCCGGGCCGCTTGCGCGCGGGCGTCCGCGAAGCCGCCGAGGCCATCGACTCCGGCGCCGGGCGCCGCCTGCTCAGCGACTGGGTCGGTCTGGGAAACGCGCTGCGCGCGGGCTGATCGCGTCGAGGCGGCTGCGGTCGGGGACACTGGTCGGGTGAGCCTGCGTCGTCCTGCCCGCGCCGACGACACCGCTGCGAATCCGGCGGCGGTGGCCGCTGTCACGGGCGGGACGGTGTCGAGGATGGTCGTGACGGCCTGGACGATCACCACTGTCGTGCTGGCCGTCCTCGTCGTCGCCGTCGTCCGATTTCTCGTCGACGGATCGGGCGACGAAGGCGACTCGATGGGCATGTCGCATGCCGCTCACGCCGTTTACCGCGGTGGTGGCGCGATCGGCACGCACTCATTGCTGGGCGCGCGACTGGTCACAGCCTGGCAACTGGACGCGGTCGCCCTAGCTGTCCTCGTTCTTGCCGCCGCCACCTACCTGACCGCGGTCGCGGCGGTGCCCTTACGCCATCCGGGCCAGCGGTGGCCCCTGATCCGCACAGCGAGTTACCTGGCCGGCCTCGCCGTTTGCGGGTACGCGACCTGCGGTTCCTTCGCGGTCTATGACGAGGTGCTCTTCTCCGCTCACATGCTCGGCCATCTGTGTCTCGTGATGCTCGCCCCGGCGCTGATCATGTGTGGTCGGCCGGCGACCCTTGCCCTCGCGGCCGCCTCCGACCGGCGCGCCCGCCGGTGGCGAGCGATTCTCCAAGGCCGCGTCATCTCGGTCCTGACCGCCCCGCCCGTGGCATTGGCCTGCTACACCGCGGTGATCGTGGGCAGTCATCTGACCGGTCTGATGAACACGATCATGCAAGCGACTTGGGCCGGTCAGCTGGAACACCTGGTGTACCTCGTCGTCGGCTGTCAGTTCTTCTGTCTGGTCGTCGGCAATGAACCGATCCGCTGGCGGCTCGGCTCGCCCGCGCGTTGGTTGCTGCTCGCGATCGCGATGGCGGTCGATACCTTCACCGGCGTCGTACTGCTGCAAACCACCTCACCGGTCGCGATGACGACCGCACCCGGGCTGTCGGTCGATCCGCTGTCGGACACGCACACCGGCGGCGCGATCATGTGGCTCGGCGGCGACGCCGTCATGGCCGTCGTGATGATCGCGCTGGTGCTCGCCTGGCTGCGTCGACCGGAAGGACGAACCGACGAGCGCGAAGGATGGGCCGAGCAAGCCCGGCGGGCGACGTTCGCGGCGCAGACCGGATCGGCGACGCCGGCGGCGGCCGAATTCGACGACAGCGACGCCGCGCGGACCGCATACAACGAATGGTTGGCCCGCCTCAACCGCTGACGCGCCCTGGGAGGCTACTCGCCGATGGAAAACGCCGCGTCGAGATCGTGGCGGGAGTACGCCCGGAAGGCGATGTGGGTGTCAGTCGAGAGCACTCCGGCAACCTTCGACAGCCGGCCGGCAATCACCTCGGCGATCTGATCGAACTCGCGCACCCGCACGATCGCGATGAGATCGACGTCGCCGGCCACCGAGTAGACCTCGCTCACACCCTCGATTTCGGCGATGCTCGCGGCTACCTCGGGGATCTTGTCGGCCTCGACGGAGACCATCACTATCGCGGTGATCACCCGTCCATCCTAGAGACGAGGGCTGATGCCGAGGCGCGGGCCGGCCTGGCCTCGGTGCGATGCGGGCGCCGATCGGTGAACGGGTCGGCGGCTCGCCGGGCGCTGTCCGTATCGAGGAACCGGCCGAGACCGCCGGCGCCGTGCGCCGGCAACGACCAGGGCCGCGACGCTTCGACGAGGCGCGTTCCCGGCTGTTCAAGCCAGCGCAGGATGCACTCGGTCTCCTCCGCCAACGCAGCCGGCAGCGGACCAGGGCCCGGCCGGACGGCGTCGGCGCTGGCCACCAGAGCGTCGATGACGCCCTGGACGGGAACCCCGCACCGGGCACGGCCGGCCGCCGTCAGCCGGCCGTAACCGACCACGGCGAACTCCCAGCCGCCTTCGCCGTCGGGCCGGGCCGCGACCAGCTCTTCGATCGAGGTCAGCGCGACGATGCGTTGCATGCGGGCGCAGGCCCGGACGACCAGACCGATCCGATCACGCACCAGGCCGGCCTGCTCGTAACGTTCCGCGCTCGACAGCCGACCGAGTTTGGCCCGCAACGGCTCGACGAGCGGCCGTACGTCGCCCACCCAGGCTGCGCGTACCAATTCGACGAGTTCGGCGTAGTCGTCGGCCGACGCCGGGTTCTCGCACGGCGCCGAACAGCGTTTTATGCCGGCGAGCGCGCAGGCCGCGCGTACGGCCCGGCGTAATGAGAGCCGGTCACTGCACTGCCGCAACGCAACGGCGTCGTGGATTGCGTCACGGACGGCCTCGGCCTGCTTCTGCGACCGGAGTGGTCCGAGATAGCAGGCGGCGTCCGCTCGCACGGCGCGAACGACCGACAGGCGTGGAAACGCCTCGTCGGTCAGCTTGAGCCAGACCGCTCGCTCCGGGAACTTGGAGCGGCGGTTGTACCTCGGCTTGTGCGCGGCGATCAACCGCAACTCACGAACCTGCGCCTCGAGGGCGTGGGCACACTCGATCGGGTCGACCCGCTCGGCCAGGCCGACCATCTCGCCCATCCGCGTCCGCGTCTGGCTGGCGACGAAGTACTGCCGCACCCGCCGGCGCAGGTCGCGGCTGGTGCCCACGTAGAGCGCCTGTCCCTGACCGTCACGGAAGATGTACACGCCAGGCGCGTGCGGAAGGTCGTCGGCGAGGTGGCGCTTTCGTCGCTGTGCCTCGCTGACCTGCGCGGTGAACGCGCGAAGCTCTGGCAGCGACTGCACCCCGATATTGCCCAGACGTGAGATCAGCCCGTGCAACACGTCCACCGTGGCCCGGGCATCGGCCAGGGCGCGATGGGTCGGCTGGGTCTGGGCACGGAAGTAGCCCGCCAGGGTCGACAGCTTGCAGTTGGGCACCTCGTCGCGGGTGAGCGCCCGGCGAGCGAGGACGCAGGTGTCGACGACAGCGAATCCGGGCCAGGCCTGGTTCAGCGATTCGCAGGCCATGCGCAGAAAGCCCACGTCGAACGGGGCATTGTGGGCCACCAAGACGGTGCCGCGAGCGAATTCGAGGAAGCTGGGAACGGCCAGCTCGGGACCCGGGGCGCCGCTGACCATCGCATCGGTGATCCCGGTGAGCACGCTGACGTAGGGATCGATGGCGCGTCCGGGATGAACGAGGGTCTGGAACTCACCCAGCACCTCGCCGCCCCGGACCTTAACCGCCCCGATCTCGGTGATGCCGTCCAGGGCCGCCCGTCCACCGGTCGTTTCCAAGTCGACGACCGTGAACGTCGTAGCGCGCAGTGGCTCGTCCAGTTCGTCCAGGCTGGTCTGGACGAAGCGCGCATCTGCGTCCGGCATCGCGATCGGTACCACGAGTGCGGACGGTAGGCGGACGGTCCGACTAAAACGGTCAACGACGCGCGTCCGGCGCGCCGTAGGCTCGACTGCGTGACCGCCCGGGGGCAGGACGTCGAGGTGCCGGTCCTGGTCGAGCCGGCTCGTCAGCGGTTGATCACGGTGGCCGCCGAGGTCCTCGGTCGCCTCGAGGCCGGCTCGGTGCCCGGCGCGCTGCGCCCCGTCGCCC
This sequence comes from Actinomycetota bacterium, assembly GCA_019241805.1. Classification (GTDB taxonomy): domain Bacteria; phylum Actinomycetota; class Actinomycetes; order Mycobacteriales; family Jatrophihabitantaceae; genus JAFAWL01. Next base: position 6,142 of record JAFAWL010000312.1, on the reverse strand, counting down.
GGTTCGCGGCGGCCAAGCGAGCTCGCCTCGGCGCGACCGCGCTCTCGGCCGCGATCGATCTCGACCCGGCATTCCGCCAGATCGTCGCCGACACGGTAGCGGAATCCTCCCCCCAGCTGGCCGAGGCCGTGCGCACCGCCGGGCCGACCGGCGCCTCGGACCCGATCGACGTGGCGGTCGTCGCGTACCTGCTACGTCCGCCGGGCTGGGTCGAGCTGGTCACCGCCGCCAACGCCCGCTACACGAGCGAGCGCGGTCCCGCTGAACGCGACGACCGCGAGAACGCCCGGCTTCGCGCCGAGGTGGGCCAGCTGCGCGCCCAGGTGCGCTCCGACGCCGCCCAGGCCCGCTCGGCCGCCGCCACGGCCCGGGCCGACGCCAACGCGGAGACCGCCGAACTACGGCGCCAGCTACGGACGCAGGTCGCCCAATCGCAGGCGGCGGCTCGTCGGGTTGAGGCCGCCGAAAGCGCCCGGGCCGCGGCCGAGGCCCAAGTGGCCGCGGCGGAATCGGCCCGGGACAGCGAAACTCGGCGGCTCCGGTCGCGTGTCAGCGAGCTCGAGCGGGCGCTCGAACTGGCCCGCCGCTCGGCCCGCGGCGAACGCGACCTCGACGACGCTCGCTTGTGGCTGCTGGTGGAGACGCTTACCGAGGCGGCGGCGGGAGTACGGCGCGAGCTGTCGCTCACCCCGCCGACTCGACGCCCGGCCGACGGAGTCGCGGAGCCCCAGGTGGGCCGCGTCTCGCGCCAGGTCGACGACGGATCCGCGCTCGAACGGCTGCTGGCCCTGCCCCACGTGCACCTCATCGTCGATGGTTACAACGTCACGAAGTCCGGTTACGAGCAGTTGCCGCTGGCCGACCAACGTCGGCGGCTGATCGGCCAGCTGGCTCGACTCGGTACCCGTACAGGTGCCGAAGTCACGATCGTCTTCGACGGTTCGGAACGCCCGCCGGCGCTTCCTGCCGTCCCCCGCGGTGTCCGTGTGTTGTTCAGCGAGGCCGGCATTATCGCCGACGACCTCATCCGGCAGCTGCTTGCGGCCGAGCCGCCGGGGCGCCCCCTCGTGGTCGTCTCCTCCGACCAGGCCGTGGCGATGGACGTTCGCCGGGCCGGTGCCTGGTCGGTGTCCTCGAGCGTCTTGCTGAACCGTCTCGACGGTTGATCACGCGCCGCTGAGGCTGATCGAAAAAACTGTCGTAGCCCGCTTCTAGCGTGGCTGACACCGTGCGCGAGCGGCGCGCCGGTGAAAGGAGCAGGGCCGATGCTGATCGACTGCGACACCTGCGTCGCCCGTGACGTCGCCTGCGCTGATTGCGTCGTGACGATGTTGCTCGGACCGCCGGGCCAGCCGGTGGAACTCGATGAGGCCGAGCGCCGGGCTATGGGCGCGCTCGCCGCCGGAGGGTTGATCGCCCCGTTGCGAATGGTTCCGTCCGGCGCCGATCTGGTGCGGTTTGCACCGATGCGAGGCGGCAACCAGCGGACGGCGTGAGATATCTCGCGCGACATGAGGCGGGGTGCATTGCTTCGCCGGCGGATCGTCCCGTAACCTTTCCGAGACCTTCTGGTCAGCCGACACCCGCCGGGGGAGTCGCCAGCAGGTCACCGCCGAATCGTCGTAGACATCGCCATGGCGTCCCCTCGCCTTGTGGGTGTCGACGAACCGGGGACCCATCCGTGATCCCTTGGGGTGAATCGGCGGGGTTGCGTTAGTGCACGGGTCGATCCCGTGCGCCCTGCGCATCCCTGCCGTAGGGCTGCTTCCGGCCCGAACCCGTCAGCTAACTCGGTAGGCGGTCCGATGGAAGAGGAGCTCCGCCGAACCGTGGCGACTCGCATTGCACGCGTCCTACCCACTACCGCCCGGGTTCTAATCTCGCCTCGTGCCGGCGTTGCCGTCGGCGTGCTGGCGGCAGCGGCCGCGGTCACGCTCGGGCTGCCGGCGACTGCCGGCGCGGCCCCGTCGACTCCCTCGACCGACACGGTCGCGTCGGTCACCGCGAAGCTGACGCAGCTCAGCCAGCAGAACGAGGTCCTCAGCGAGAAGCTGAACGCTGCCGTCGCGAACGTCTCGCAGCAGCAGGCGGCCCTCAGTGCCGCCCAGGAGCAGGCGAGCGCCGCCGAGCAGCAATACGAGCGGAGCCGCGAGCAGCTGACTTCCGCGCTGACGCAGCAGTACGAGGGCGGTGACAACTTCAGCCACGCCGGCGCGCTGCTGACCAGCCCGTCGGGTCAGGCATTCGTCGACAAGCTGTCGACGCTGAACATGCTGACCGCGCACCGCAACGACATCCTGCGCCAGGTCAACGCGGCCAAGGCCGCCGCGAACGCCGCGACGAAGAAGGCCAACGATCTGCTCACGCAGGCCAACGCCCAGCGCGACGACATCAACAAGCAGAAGTCGACGCTCGAAGCCGACACCAAGACGTACCAGAACGAGCTGGCCCAGCTCAACGCCCAGCAGCGCAACGCGTATGTGCACCGCGACGACCCGACGCCGAACGACGTCAGCGCAGCCATCGCCGTGCACGCGGGTTCGGCGGGGGCCCAGGCGGCGATCGACTATGCGTTGAAACAGGTCGGCAAGTCCTACCGCTTCGCGACGTCCGGACCGAACTCGTTCGACTGCTCAGGGCTGACGGCTGCCGCCTATGCGCAGGCCGGCATCTCGCTGCCGCACAACGCCGCTGCCCAGTTCGGCTACGGGCAGCACGTAGACGTCAGCCAGCTGCAACCCGGTGATCTGATCTTCCTTTACCACCCCATCTCGCACGTGGAGATCTACATTGGGAACGGGCTGGCGGTGTCCGCGGCGGACGAGGCCGAGGGCGTCGTCGTCGTAAACATCTTCCGTGACATGAAGAGCTACACCGGGGCCACCCGCCTGGTCTGAGGTGATCTGCACCTGCAGGGGCGGGCGGTGACGAGGAGCAGGTGACCACGACCCGGCGCACGCTCGTCGTCACCAACGACTTCCCTCCGCGGCAGGGCGGCATCCAGTCGTTCGTCGAGAATCTGCTCGCGCGGCAGCCGGCTGAGTCGATCGTCGTATACGCCTCGACCTATCCCGGCGCGGATGCCTTCGACGCGACGCGGCCGTACCCCGTCATCCGTCACGGCACCGGACTGCTCGTGCCCACGCCCACCGTCCGGGCGCGGGTCGCCGCACTCGCCCGTGAGTACGAGTGCCGGTCGGCCTGGTTCGGCGCGGCGGCGCCCCTTGCGCTGCTCGCGCCCGCTCTGCGCGAAGCCGGAGTCGAACGTGTCGTTGCGAGCACGCACGGGCACGAGGTCGGCTGGGCCGCCCTGCCCGGTGCGCGGCAGCTGCTGGCCCGCGTTGCGGATGGTTGCGACGTCGTCACCTACATCGCGGATTACACCCGCCGCCGCCTCGAGCCGGTGATAGGTCGGCGCACCGAGCTGGTGCGGTTGTCGCCGGGCGTCGATGTCGAGCAGTTCACGCCGGATGTGTCCGGCGACGCGGTGCGCCGACGCTACGGCCTGCTCGGTCGGCCGCTTATCGTCTGCGTGTCACGGCTGGTGCCGCGCAAAGGTCAGGACGCGTTGATCAGGGCGTTGCCGCTACTTCGGCACGCGGTCCCGGGGGTCGCGCTGGTACTGGTGGGCTCGGGCCCCTACGAGCGGAGGCTGCGGGCACTGAGCGCCGAATTGAACGTTGCCGACGACGTCGTTTTCACCGGCGGCGTCGCGCCCGGGGCGCTGCCTGAGTACTACGCCGCTGCCGATGTCTTTTCGATGCCGTGTCGGACCCGTCGCGGCGGTCTGGACGTCGAGGGTCTGGGCATGGTGTACCTGGAGGCAGCCGCGGCCGGTCGGCCGGTGGTGGGCGGCGACTCGGGGGGCGCGCCGGACGCGATGTTGCCGGGCGTCACCGGGTTCGTCGTCGACGGACGCGACGAGGAAGCGCTGGAATATCGACTTCGCCAATTGCTGCTGGACCCGGCCCTGCGTGCCCGGCTCGGTGCGTCCGGGCGCGACTGGGTCGTGCGGGAATGGCAGTGGCCGGCGCTGGCCGAGCGGCTACGGAATCTGCTGAACGGATGACTCGGGCGGCCCCCACTGAGCGGTGGGCGGTCAGGACCGGACGGGCTGACCGGCGTAGAGCGACGCGATCTGCTCGGCGCATTCGTCCATGACGATGTTGCGTTTCAGCTTGAGCGACGGTGTGATCTGACCGCCGTCCTCGCTCCATGCGTAGGGAAGGATCGTGAACTTTCGGATCGATTCGGCCTGGCTGACCGACTTGTTGGCCTCGTCGACAGCTGACTGGATCTCGGCTCGCAGCGCCTCGTCGTCCACGAGGTCGGCCAGCGGCGTCGAGGCGGCCCGGTCGTGCTCGGCCAGCCACCGCGGATACGCCTCGGGGTCGATGGTGATCAGCGCGGCGATGAACGGTTGTCGATCACCGACGACCAGGCATTGGTCGATCAGCCAGTGTGCTCGGACTCGATCCTCGAGAACGGCGGGAGCCACGTTCTTGCCGTTGGCCGTGACGATCAGTTCCTTTTTGCGGCCGGTGATGCGGACGTAGCCGTCGTCATCGATCTCGCCGATGTCGCCCGTGTGGAACCAGCCCTCGGCATCGATCGCTTCGGCCGTGGCCGCGTCGTTGTTCCAGTAGCCGTCGAACACGACGCCGCCGCGCACGAGCAATTCGCCGTCGTCGGCGACGCGCGCGCTTGCCCCGCCCACGGGCGGCCCGACGGTGCCGATCTTGAGTGCCCCCGGACGGTTCACGCAGAAGCCCGCGGTCGTCTCGGTCAGCCCGTAGCCCTCATAGATGGTGACGCCCACCCCGCGGAAGAAGTGGCCCAGTCGCTCACCCAGCGGCGCCCCGCCCGACACCGCCGCGACACAGTTTCCGCCCAGCGCCGCCCGCAGCTTGCTGTAGACCAACTTGTCGAACACGGCGTGCTGGGCCTTCAGCAGGATCGACACCGAGCCGGTGTCGAGTGCCTGGGAATACCGAATCGCAATTCGCTCGGCCAGATCGAAGATCCGACCCTTGCGCTCGGCGTGCGCGCGCTGCTTGGCCGTGTTGTAGACCTTTTCGAACACTCGCGGCACGCTGAGTACGAACGTCGGTCGGAATTCGGCCAGGTCGTCGATGAGATTCTTGACGTCGGCCGTATGACCCAGCGTGCACCCGATACCGACGCAGCCCAACTGGATCGCCCGACCGAACACATGCGCGATCGGCAAGAACAGCAGCGTCGAGGTGGTCGGATTGAAGAATTCGTGCAGGCCGATGCTGAGTTCGTCGATCTCGCTGATGAAGTTCGCGTGGGTGAGCTGGCAGCCTTTGGGTCGCCCGGTGGTGCCCGACGTGTAGATGATCGAGGCAATGTCGACCGGTCGTACCTGGCCGCGTCGCTCGTCCACAGTCCGGTCGGCTACATCGTGGCCCTGCTCGATCAGTTGTGGGACAGCGCCGTCCTCGATGGCCCACACATGACGCAGCGCGCTCGTGCGGGTTCGGACCGACTCCACGATCACGCCGTGTTCAATGGTTTCGACGAACACGCCGATAGCGCCGGAGTCGGCCAGAATCCATTCGACCTGCTCGGCGCTGGACGTCTCATAGATCGGGACCGAGATCGCGGCGACCGTCATGAGCGCGAAGTCGATCAACGTCCACTCGTACCGCGTCTTGCTCATGATCGCGATTCGGTCGCCGGCGCCCACGCCGGCCGCGATCAGTCCCTTCGCCACCGCGCTCACCTCGGTCGCGAACCCGGCGGCGGTGACGTCACTCCAACCGGTGCCGGTGCGACGGCGCAGGGCGACGTGGGTCGGGCGTCGGGCCGCGTTGGCGAAGACGAAATCGGCCGTGTTGTGCTGGGCCGAGCTCGCGGCGGCGCTGGGGACGGAGTATTCGCGCACTCGTCCGGATCCTTCCTGCGCTCGACGGCAATCCGTTCGGGGCTCGCGCATCGCGACGAGACGACCGGACCGAGCCCGCCCACCGTGGCATTGTGTGAGGTCACCGTAGCCCGTCCACCGAGTTGAGGCGATCGGACATGCGGTGGCGCCGGCCCATCAGCGGACCGGACGGCGGCGGTAGCCTGTCGCCCTATGGCCGACCAGTCCACGCAGTCCGTCGTGATCGACGCCGCA
>JAFAWL010000101.1 GCA_019241805.1 Actinomycetota bacterium | reverse complement strand
GCCCTACACCGGCTCGGCCATCGGCCAGCACTGGATGTACCAGGGCAAGCACGTGCTGATCGTCTTTGACGACCTGACCAAGCAGGCCGAGGCCTACCGCGCCGTTTCGCTGCTCCTGCGCCGCCCGCCGGGTCGCGAGGCCTACCCCGGTGACGTCTTTTACTTGCACAGCCGGCTGCTCGAGCGCTGTGCGAAGCTGTCCGACGACATGGGCGGCAGCTCGATGACGGGCTTGCCGGTCATCGAGACCAAGGGCAACGACGTGTCGGCCTACATTCCGACCAACGTCATCTCGATCACCGACGGCCAGTGCTTCCTCGAGACCGACCTGTTCAACGCGGGCGTGCGGCCGGCGGTCAACGTCGGCATCTCGGTGTCGCGCGTCGGTGGCGCCGCTCAGCCCCGGGCGATGCGCGCGGTTGCCGGCCGGCTGCGCGTGGACCTGGCCCAGTACCGCGAGCTGGAAGCATTCGCCGCGTTCGGTTCGGATCTCGACCGGGCCAGTCAGCAACAGCTGGCGCGGGGCGTGCGCATGGTCGAGCTGCTCAAGCAGCCCGCCTCGTCGCCGTTCCCGGTCGGCCGCGAGATCGTGTCGATCTGGGCCGGCACGAACGGCAAGCTCGACGACATCGAAGTCGACGACGTGCGCCGTTTCGAGAACGAGCTGCTGGACTACGTCGGCCACAACCAGCCGGAGCTGTTCGACGTGCTCGCCAACGCCAAGTCGCTCGACGACGACATGGTGGCCACGCTTGAGAAGGTGGTCGGGGACTTCAAGAATCAGTTCCAGCCGTCCAATCCGGCCAGCGACTCCTCGAGCAACGGCTAGTCGGAGGTCGCAGTGGGAGCCCAGCTTCGCGTCTATCGGCGCCGGATCCGAACGGTCCAGTCGACGCGCAAGATCACCAAGGCGATGGAGCTCATCGCCGCCTCGCGCATCGTGCGGGCCCAGTCGCGGATGACCGCGGCCCGTCCGTACGCCGAGGAGATCACGCGTGCGCTCGCGGCCCTGAGCTCCGACACCTCGCTCAAGCACCCCATGCTCACCGGGGTCGAGTCGCCACGGCGGGCGGGCATCCTCTTGATCACGAGCGACCGGGGACTGGCCGGCGGCTACAACGCCAACGCGATCAAGCGGGCCAACGAGCTGGCCGATCGGCTGCGCGGCGAGGGCCGAGAGGTCGTCCGGTTCGTCGTCGGCCGCAAGGGCGCGGCGTACTACAACTTCCGACGCATCCCGCTCGCCGGCGTCTGGACGGGCTTCTCCGAGCAGCCGAGCTTCGCCGACGCCCGGGGCGCCACGGACGCCGTCGTCGGCGCGCTGGTGGCCACCTCGGACGGGGAGTACGACGGCGAGCCGGGTATCGACGAGCTCTACGTCGTCTACACGCACTTCGTCAACATGGTCACCCAGACACCGACCGCGGTGCAGGTGTCGCCGTTGCGCGAGGCCGACGTCGAGCAGTCCCGCGGCTCGGACGAGCAGCGCTCGGATGATTCGCAGCTCAGCGCGTCCTACGACTTCGAGCCCGAGCCGGAGGAGCTGATCGCGACGCTGCTGCCGCGCTACGTCATCGCGCGCATCTTCTCGGCCCTGCTCGAATCGGCGGCGTCGGAATCGGCCGCGCGACGCCGGGCGATGAAGTCGGCCAGCGACAACGCCACCGAGCTGATCCGCACGTACACCCGGCTGGCCAACCAGGCGCGCCAAGCAGAGATCACCCAGGAAATCAGCGAGATCGTCGGCGGTGCCGATGCGCTTGCTTCAGCAGGAAGTGACCAGTTATGACGACCCTCTTCGAAGCCACGACCGACAGCTCCGGCTCGGGCAACACCGGCGTCGGCCGGGTAGTCCGGGTGATCGGTCCCGTCGTCGACGTCGAGTTCGGCGCCAACAGCCTGCCTGATCTGTTCAACGCGCTCACGACCGAGATCTCGCTGGGCGAGCTTTCCAAGACGCTGACGCTCGAAGTCGCTCAGCACATCGGCGACGACCAGGTGCGCGCCATCGCCTTGCAGCCCACCGACGGTCTGGTGCGTGGCGCCGAGGTCGCCGACACCGGGACGCCGATCACCGTTCCGGTGGGTGACGTGACCAAGGGGCACGTGTTCAACGCGCTGGGCGTTCCGCTCGACATCGAGGCCTCGCAGCTCGACATCCAGGAGCGGTGGTCCATCCACCGGCAGCCGCCGCCCTTCGACCAGCTCGAGAGCAAGACCGAGATGTTCGCGACCGGCATCAAGGTGATCGACCTGCTGACGCCGTACGTGCTCGGCGGCAAGATCGGCCTGTTCGGGGGTGCCGGCGTCGGCAAGACCGTCCTGATCCAGGAGATGATCTACCGCGTCGCCAAGAACTTCGGTGGCGTGTCGGTGTTCGCCGGCGTCGGCGAGCGCACCC
>JAFAWL010000346.1 GCA_019241805.1 Actinomycetota bacterium | reverse complement strand
GTCGTCTTCCGCCTACGGACAGCCGTCCGGTTACGGACAGGACTACGGCCAACAATCCGCTCAACCGAACTACGGCCAAGCGGCGGGCTACGACCAGGCGGCGGGGTACGGGCAGCAGCCGGGGTACGGGCAGCAGCCGGGCTACGCGCAGCCGCAGCAGCCCTACGGCTATCCCGGCGGCCCGGCGTACGGCCAACCAGGGATGGTCGGTGAGACCGAACGGTCGACATATCAGGCCGAGGCGTCGAAGCGGAAATCCCGCGCGGGTCTTTGGACGGTGCTCGTCGTGGTGCTCGTGCTGATCATCGCGGCGGCCGTCATCCTGATCGTCAAGCCGTCCCCGTTGTTCAAGAAGGTGCTGGACCACACGGCGGTCGAGAACACGATCGAGCAGCAGTCGAACGGCGTCCTGACCAACGTCTCGTGCCCGTCGAACGAACAGGTCAAGGCCGGCACGACGTTCCAGTGCACGGCCCAAGGCGGCAAGAAGATCAACGTCAAGATCAACAACAGCAAGGGCGACTACACCTGGACGCCCGCGAGCTGATCGCCTCAGTGCAACGCCGCCAGTACCCGGTTGATCGAACCGTCGAGTCCATAGCGGTCGGACAACGTGACGAGCCGCTCGGGGTCGGCCGGTTCGACGGGCAGCGCCGGGTCCACCTCGGCCACACCGGCGTCGACCCGCCCGCGAACCACCTGCACCGCGGCGGCGAGATAGTCGCGGGCCGCCAGCACTTTCGCCTGGGCTCCGGACGGGAAGCCGTCGATGCCGGCCTCGGCGGCGGCCACGATCTGCTCGACCGACCCGAACCGCGACACCAACGCGGCGGCTGTCTTCTCCCCGACGCCGGCGACGCCGGGCAGGCCGTCGCTCGGGTCACCGCGCAGCACCGCGAAGTCGGCGTAGTGGTAGGCGGCGACCCCGTACTTCTTCTCCACTTCCGCCGGGCCGAACACCTCCAGCTTGGCGACGCCGCGCCCGACGTAGAGCACGTCCACGCCGGACCGCGCCAGGGCCAGCAGGTCCCGGTCGCCTGAGACGACCTCGTACGGCCCACCCTGGTCCCGAGCGGCGAGCGTGGCGATGACGTCGTCGGCCTCGAAGCCGGCGGCGCCCGCGATGGCCAACCCCAGTGCGGCCAATACCTCCAGCAGTACCGGGATCTGCGGCACCAGCAGGTCGGGCACCGTCTCGCCGCCGGCAGGAGCGACCCGATGGGCCTTGTACGACGGGACCAGGGCGACGCGGAAGGCCGGCCGCCAGTCGAGATCGAGGCAGGCGACGTAGCCGACCGGTCGACGTCGTGTAATCAAGGTGGCCGTCATGTCGAGAAAGCCCCGGATGGCGTTGACCGGCATCCCGTCAGGCGCCGTCATCGACTCCGGCACGCCGTGGAAGGCGCGGAAATACAGGCTCGCGGCGTCGACCAGGAGTACACCAGGCATTCCCAGGACGATAACGTCCCCCGAATGGTGACCGTCATCGGCGAGGCGCTGGTCGATCTGGTGGATGCCGGCGACCACCAGACCTACGTCGCCCACTGCGGCGGCAGCCCGCTGAACGTGGCGGTCGGGCTGGCGCGACTGGGCCAGCCGACGAGTCTGATGGCGCGCTTCGGGCCGGATGCGTTCGGGCGTCGGCTGCGCGACTACGCCGAGACCAACTACGTCGATCTGTCGGCCGCGGTTGCGGCGAGCGAGCCGACGACATTGGCCGTCGTCAGTCTCGATGAGCAGGCGCGCGCTACCTACGACTTCTGGATCGAGGGCACCGCCGACTGGCAGTGGTCCGACGACGAACTGGAGCGGCTGCCGCCGGCGACGACGCTCGTGCACACCGGTTCACTGGCCGCCTGGACAGCTCCAGGCGCGCAGCGAATCGCCGCCCTGCTGGCGCGGTTGCACACCGCCAACCGCGTGACGATCAGCTACGACCCGAACGTTCGGGCCCGGCTGCTGGGATCACCGACACGCGCCCGTGCGCTGGTCGAGGACAGCGTTCGCCTCTGTCATGTCGCGAAGGCCAGCGACGAGGACGTGGCCTGGCTCTATCCCGACCGCTCGCCGGCTGAGGTTGCGGCGGGCTGGCTCGAGCTCGGCGCCACGCTGGTCGTCGTGACCGCGGGGCCCGACGGGGCCACCGGATTCGTGCCCGGCCTCGCTCCGGTTATGCGCCCGGGCCGGCGGATCGAGCTCCGTGACACCGTGGGCGCCGGCGACGCGTTCACCGCCGGCCTGCTCGACGCCCTTGTCCGCAACGAGCTCACCGATCCCGCCACGCACGCTCGGCTGGGCGACCCGAAGTTGCTCGCATCCCTGCTCGACGACGCGATTCTGGTGGCCGCGCTCACTTGCGAGCGCCCAGGTGCCGACCCACCCACGGCCGCGGCCGTCGCGGCGGCCCGGCGCCGCTGACCGGCGGGCAATCAAAGCACTAACGCCTCCGAGCGACAGCGGGGTTGAGCCGACAGGAGTTCACATAACGCTGCGACTCGGATCGGTCGAGCCGCGCACGATCAGGCGCGTCGGCAACACCTCCTCGTGGGGCCGAGCGCTGAGATCGGGCATCAGCTGCAGCAACTCCGAGGTGAGGATCGTCGCCTGCTCGACCACCGGTTGGGCAATGGTGGTCAGGTCGAACAGCTCCGCTACCGGATGCTCGTCGAAGCCGACGACGGCAACGTCCTGCGGCACCCGTAGACCGGCTCGGCGAAGTGCCCGCAGCGCTCCCCACGCCATCTCATCCGATTCGGCGAACAGTGCCGTCGGTCGGTTCGGTCGGGCGAGCAGTTCCTTCGTGGCCGCCTCGCCGCCATCGACGGTGAAGTAGCCGAGCACTTCGAGTTCGGGCTCGTAGTCGATACCGGCCTTGCGTAACACGTCGATGTAGCCCTGACGACGGTGGTGCGGCGGCGTGAAACGCATGGGATCGTCGGTGTCACCGCCGATCAGCCCGATCCGGCGATGGCCCAGGTCGATGAGGTGCTGCACGGCCAACGAGGCCGCGTCCGCGTCGTCGATACGAACCGAGTGGAAGCGGGGGCTGCCGACTCCGAGCAACCCGATCGGGATGCCTAGCGCGAGCAGCGCGTCGGTTTCGCTCTCGGTCAGCACGAGGCTCGCGACGACGAGCGCATCGACCCGCTTACGCACCGGCATGGTGTTGAAGAAGCGGTCGCGACCGGCTGTGTCGCCGAGGTTGTAGAGCAGCAGGTCGAATCCGCGGTCGTGTAGCACCGCCTCGACGGCGCCGAGGATCTCGGCGAAGAACCAGCGATTGACGAACGGAACCACGACGCCGACCGTCGCAGTACGCCCGCTGGCCAACCGAGCCGCGAACGGTGAGGCGACGTAGTTCAATTCTCGCGCGGCCGTCAGAACCCGGTCTCGGGTGGCTGGAGCGACGTCCGGCAGGCCGCGTAGCGAGCGCGAGACGGTGGCAATCGAGACGCCGGCCAACTTGGCGACATCCTCGATGCTCGAAGTCATCCCGTGTCCTAAGCCCGCCTCGGTCGTGGCTTCGAGCCGGCTGAAACCGGCTTCTCTGCACGGAAGATTAGCCGATGGTTCGGCACAGATGAACGATGGGGACGGCACTCGGACATATCTCGCGCCGGTTCGGCCGATGCCGGCAGACCTGGGCAGGCCGATCACGAGCGGTCATAGTCGACCCGTAGGCGTATGCGCTGGCGCCGTCGTCGGACGCGCCGGGATACTGATTCGATGGGTCGGGAGCCGCTGCGCGCGTCCTATCGCCGCGCCCGCCTCGGCCAGTATCGCCTGATCGCGGCGCTGCGACGGCAACTGACCCGGCGCGACGTCGAGGTTGCGCCTCCACGGTTCCGGTGCCGATGGGCAGCCCTGCTCGCTCTCGCCGGCGGGCTCATTGGGGTTCTGGCCTTTCCCCGCTTCGGCATCTGGCCACTGGCCGCGATCAGCATCGCCGCCCTGAGCCTCGCGGTCGACGGGCGGCGCGCCCGCACCGGCGCCTGGCTCGGTCTGCTCTACGGGCTCGCGTTTTTCGTGCCGCTGCTCTCGTGGACCGGCGTCTACGTGGGTCCGGTGCCGTGGCTGATCCTCGCCGCCGCCGAGGCCGGTTACCTCGCCGCCCTAGGCGCGGCGTTGGCCGTACTGCAGCGACTGCGGGCGCCCGCGTGGTGGATCGGTGCCGCCTGGGTCGCCGAGGAGGCTGTGCGAGATCGGGCACCCTTCGGCGGCTTTCCCTGGGGACGCTGGGCGTTCAGCCAGGCCGAATCACCACTTCGCTGGTTCGCCGCCCTGGGTGGCGCACCCCTGGTCAGTTTCGCGGTCGCCGTGGCCGGGGGAGCGCTCACGAGCGGCGTCGTCGCCGGGCTGCGGGCAGGCCCGGCGTGGCGTCAGGCCTGGTCCGACATCGCCCGTAGCGCCGCCGTCGTGGTCCTCGTACCGCTGCTGGCCACCGGATTGTCGTGGCCCCTTCACCCCGCCGCGGATCGCCACGGCACCACGACCACGATCGCGCTCGTGCAGGGCAGCGTGCCCGATCGAGGTCTGGCGTTCGAGGATCGGCCGCGCGAGGTTCTGGACAATCACGTGGCCCAGACGCTCAAGCTGGCCGACGAGATACGGGCCGGTAATGTGGCCCGCCCGAGCCTGGTCGTCTGGCCCGAGAACGCGAGCGATCTGGACCCCTTCGCCGACGCGCAGGTGTACGCGGAGATCGATCAGACGGTGCGCACGATCGGGATACCGATCCTCGTCGGCGCGATCCTGCAGGGTCCGGGCGCCGACCATCGCCGAAACGCGGGCATTCTCTGGTCGCCGACGACCGGGCCCGGTGCGCAGTACATCAAGCGTCACCCGGTGCCCTTCGCCGAATACATCCCGCTGCGTTCGGTCGCCCGAGTGTTCAGTTCGGACGTCGATCTGGTCACCCAGGACATGGTCGCCGGTCGGGGCAACGGGCTACTTCGCGGTGGCCCGTTCCCGATCGGCGACGTCATCTGCTTCGAAGTCGCCTATGACGACCTCGTCCGCTCGAGCGTCGCCGCCGGCGCCCGGTTGCTCGTTGTGCAGACCAATAACGCAACGTTCGGCCACACCTCCGAGACCTATCAGCAGCTGGCGATGAGTCAGCTACGAGCGGTCGAGACCGGCCGGACGGTCGTGCAGGTGTCGACTACCGGCGCGTCCGCCGTCATCGGACCGGACGGGCGAATTCGCGCCGCGTCGGGTGCCTTGTTCCAGCCGGACGTCATCGTCGCGTCGGTGCCGCTGAGAACCAACCTCACCATCGCCGTTCGCCTGGGTGCCGGCCCGGAATACTTGCTCTGCGCCGCCGTCCTGCTTGCGCTGGGAGCAATCCTGTTGGCCGGAGCGCAGCGCCGGCGCTCCGCTCGGGGCGGCCGACCGGAGCCGACGCCGGGCCCAGCAGCGACCGGAAAAACACCGCCGGGTCCGACGCCGGCCAGAGAAAGGGTTACGACCACGTGAGTGCGCCGGCCAACGACGACCAGCCGACCGGAGCCGATTCCAGCGCCCAGCGCGTCCTCGTCGTGATCCCCACCTACAACGAGATCGACAACATCGAGCAGATCATCGGCCGAGTGCTCGCCAGCGTGCCCGCGGCGACTGTCCTGGTCGTCGACGACGGCAGCCCTGATGGCACGGGCCCGTTCGCCGACAAGTTGGCCGCCGCGGACGACCGGATCCACGTGCTGCACCGCACGGCCAAAGCCGGACTCGGTGCCGCCTACATCGCCGGCTTCGACTGGGGGCGAAACGCGGGGTTCGACGTCCTCGTCGAGATGGACGCCGACGGCTCACACCGCCCCGAGCAGCTGCCGCTGTTGCTCGACCGGCTCACTGACGCCGACGTCGTACTCGGCTCGCGTTGGGTCGCCGGCGGTGAAGTCCTGAACTGGCCGCGGTCGCGGGAGGTGCTGTCCCGGGGCGGCAACCTTTACGCCCGACTGGCGTTGGGCATCGAGCTGCGCGACGCCACCGGCGGATATCGCGCCTACCGTCGTCAGGTGCTCGACGTCATCGACTACCGCGCCGTCGCCTCGCAGGGCTACTGCTTCCAGGTCGATCTCGCCTTACGGGCATTGCGTGGCGGCTTTCGGGTCGTCGAGGTGCCGATCACCTTCGCCGAACGCGAGCGCGGCGAGAGCAAGATGGACAACTCCATCGTTCGGGAAGCGTTCCTACGGGTCACCCAGTGGGGCGTGGAGCATCGAGTGAGGCAGGTTCGGCACAGATTAACCGGCCGGACTTGACCCACGCCGCGCCGATCAAGCCCTGGGACGAGCACGCTATCGAGGCCGAGCAGCAATCGAGGCCCGGCGCGTCATCGCGCCGGGCCTCGATTGCGTTCTAAAACTGTGCCTAGGTCAGAGTGCCCGTTCAGGCCGACTTGCTGCCACGGCGCGCACGCAGCACGTCCAGCCGCTCGGCCAAGACCTCTTCCAGGTCGGCGACGGTGCGCCGCTCCATCAACATGTCCCAGTGCGTGCGCGGCGGCTTAACCTTCTTCGCCTCGGGCTCCGGACCATCCACCAGTCGGGCCTGCGCTCCGTCGGTGCGGCACTCCCAGGTCGCCGGGATTTCGGCTTCCTCGGAGAACGGGACACGGAAGTCGTGGCCGTTCGGGCATCGATACTCGGCGACGTTGCGCGGTGCCGGTTCGGCGCCGTACTCCGTTTCATAGCTCACAGCACCCAACCGGCTACCCCGCAGTGTGCGATCCGCCATCGGTGGGCACCACCTTCCATCAATCGTTCGCGTCGCTGTTGACGCTGCTGTCGTGACGTCGGGCCGACGTCAGTGGTCGCGTCGTCTGACCGTCTCCGGCACCACCGTGAGACTGGTCGTTCGATGGTGCCGAACACGGTATCGGTGACACGTGCGCACCCGGTGATGCGCAGGGGTGGCGTCCGTCCGCGTCTACCCGTGCCAACGAACGAAGCGACACTCGGATTCCCAGGGTCCCCGAAGCGCTAGCCTGGCGCAGGTATCCGCCAGCAGTCTCACAGGAACGGACGTCGCGTCGTGCTCACCGATCGGCCACGAACGGCGTTGGCCACAAGCGCCCGGTTGGTGCGCAGCCGGCCATCGGCCGCATCGTCCCGAAACCTAGCCCTGGGCATCGGAACCAGTCGCTGCGCCGTCGGCGTCACCTTCCTCGGTGCGCCTGGCTTTTCCTTGCGCATGCTCGGTATCGACCGGGCCACCGCCGGCCGGATGGAGTGGCTGGCGCGGATGACGGCCGGGCGCGACCTTGCCCTCGGTGTCGGAACGGTCGTCGGTGCGGTCACCGGTCGCGGCGTACGCGGCTGGCTTTTCGCCGGCGCTGCGTGCGACCTGCTCGACGCCGTCGTCATCGCCGCGGGTGTCGCTCAGGGCCGGCTGTCGCCGATACCCGCCGGAGCCTCGGTGGCCGGCGCCGCGGGAGCAGCCGCCGCCGCGGGCTACTTGGTGGCGCGAGCTCCCCTCGACTGATCTCGGGCGTGCTCGGGGTCGAGCTGCAGTCGCAGCTGCCCCGGGGCGACCATTTCGCCGGGCCCGAGCTGTCCGCTGCGATAGTGCGGACGGCACAACACCTGATACCGAACGGCCGGTTCACCCGCGGCGCCGCCGTTGGCGGTGTCGGCGACGACGACGGTCGCGCCCTCCCGGACCACGACACCATCGACGATTCGCGCATTCAGCTGACCGAAGCGCCCGCACCAGCACAAGACCTCGACGTGCACCCGGATCAGGTCGTCGGCCAACTCGAACAGCCGAGCCGCACCGGGCAGCAATCGACTCCGGAAGTCCGTGGCCAGCCCGAAGCAGTAGACGTCGACGTGCCAGTCGTCGACGAGTTCGGCCAGCTGCTCGACGTGCTCGCTGGTCAGGAAACCGGCTTCATCCACGACCATGTAGTCCAGCGGCTCACCCCGCGCCCATCGGGCGCGCACCAGCTGCCGGATATCGGTGTCGTCCTCGACCTCGACGGCCTCGCGGGATAGTCCGACGCGGGTAGTAATCCGAGCCCCACCCGAACGGTCATAACGAACCAAGAGCAGGCCGCTTCGTCCTTGCCGGCTGTGGTTGTGGTCGATCTGTAACGCCAGCGTCGACTTGCCGCAGTCCATCGGTCCGTAATAGAAGGCCAACCGGGCCGGCATCGGGATCTGCCGTCGGTTCCCCGCCGCCGGAACGGCCGCGAGCGCGCCGGTGGATTGTCGATCACTCACAGCGGCCGAGGCTACTCAGTGCTGTGCCGTCGGCGATGCCGGTCAGCCGAAGGTCACGCCCACGACGTAATACTTGCCGTCACTCTCCTTGGCCGTCTTGATCGTCACATCCGGGCCGCCGCCGGTCTCGCTGAACACGAACGGACCCTCGGTGTTGGTCACGGATTTCGGCGTGTAGTCCTTGTCCGCCATCTGATTGATCGTCGAGTTCGCCACGGCGTTGTGCCAGACGCACTGCTGAGCGAGCTGCGCACCGCCGCCTTCGGCCAGGCCCACGAAGTAGGCCGCCACGTCCAACGGCGTGCTCTGCGCACCGGCACACGCTTCGCTGAGGTCCGTCGGCAGAGCACCGGCGCTGTCAGACGGCTGCGCCGGGTCGGACGGTTGCGCGCCGGCCGAGGTCGAACGGGTCGGGATCAGGGAGCTGGTCGATCCGCCGGTCGACAGCGAGCTACCACCGGTGAGGGCGCTGAGGTCGGGGCAGACCTTCCAGGTGCCGCCTTCCTTGACCATGTCCAGGTCCTGTGTCTGGGCCTTGTTGTCCGTGGCCGTGACCGCGGTGACCGAGACGGTCGCATGCGTCGAGTCCTGTTGCGTGGTCTTGCCGATCGAATACGACTTCAGCTTGAGGTCCTCGGTGATGATCGTCGGGTTTGCGGCGACGGCCGCGGTGACCAGCGGTCGCTCCTTCGAGCAGATCCCGTCGAGCAGGGCGCTCTTGTCACCGTGCTTCGCTGCTTCGGCGAAGTTCTTGGCCGCGGCGGCCGGCGTGCTGCCACCGCTGCTGCTACCGCCGCTGAGCGCGAAGTACAGAACCAGGCCGACAACGACCAGGGCAGCAACGATCGCGCCACCGATGATGAGCGGCTTGTGCCCGGCGCCACCGCTCGGCGGCGGACCGTAACCGCCGGTCCCATAGGCCGGCGGCTCGCCGTAGGGCGGCTGACCGCCGCTGTATCCAGCCGTCTCATAGCCCGGCTGTTCCGGCTGACCGAAGTTCGGCTGGCCGTAGCTCGGCTGACCGTAGGCCGGAGGCTGTTGTGCGTAACCCGACGGCTCCGGCTGGCCGTAGCTCGGCTGACCGTAGGCCGGAGGCTGCCCATAACGGGGCTCGGCCCCGGTCCCGTAGGGCGGCTGGCCGGGCTGGTCCGACTGGGAACCGTTGCCTGATCCCGGATCGGTCACGTCATCACTCCTTGTTGCCCCGGCGGGCGCCGGAGCGACTGCCAGACGGGTATGCGCCGCCTCGCACCGCAAAGAGTGTCATCATCAGCGAGAAATACGCGAATCACGCAACGCCCTGGCGCGCCGAACTCAGACCTGCAGGTAGGCCAGCACAGCGAGGACACGTCGGTTGTCGTCCTCGCTCTGCGGCAGGCCGAGGCGGGCAAAGATGCTGTTGGTGTGTTTGCTGACCGCCTTCTCGGTGATGAACAGCTTGGCCGCGATCGCGGAATTCGACCGGCCTTCGGCCATCAGGCCGAGCACTTCTCGCTCCCGCGGAGTCAGACCGCCGACGGGGGAGTCGTTCCCGCGCCGGCTCAGCAGAGTGGCCACGACCTCGGGATCCATCGCCGTGCCGCCTCCGGCTACCTGGCGAACCGCTTCCACGAACTGGCTTACGTTCGAGACACGATCCTTGAGCAAATAGCCGACACCGCCACGCCAGTCGGCGAGCAGCTCACGGGCGTAGAGCTGCTCGACGTACTGCGACAACACCAACACAGGCAGCCCGGGCAGCTGCACGCGAGCCTCGATCGCCGCCCTCAGTCCTTCGTCCGTGAACGTAGGCGGTAGCCGAACGTCCACCACGGCCACGTCCGGCCGGTGGTTCACCAGCGCGCGCAACAGCGACGGACCGTTGTCCACCGCCTCGACAACATCGAACTCGTGCGCTTCGAGCAGCCGGATCAGGCCGTCGCGCAACAACGCCAGATCCTCGGCGAGGACGACGCGCACGACCCTCACCCCTCACGTGACCGGATCCGTGTCGGCCTGCCCAACCTAGCGGGCGTATCGGATCGGTAGGAGGTGGTCCTTCGTCGTGGGTAGCCGCCGCCTGGTCGATCAGTGCGTCGACAGGGGCTCGCACGGCACGTCCATGACGACGACCGTCGGGCCGCCCGGAGGGCTGAGGACCGCAAGCGTGCCGTCGAAGGCGGACAGGCGACGCTGGATGCCTCGCAAACCGCCGGCGTCATCGAGGATGACCCCGCCCCGGCCGTCGTCGATCACTTCGACATGCAGCCGTTCCTCGACGTGCCGCAGCCGCACGACGCCTTTCGAGGCCCCGCTGTGTTTGATGAGGTTGGTGACGCACTCGGCGACGCCGAAGTAGGCCGCCGACTCGACGGGAGCCGGCAAGCGGCGGGGCAGATCGATGTCGACCTGCACGGGTATCGGGCTCGACAGCACGAGCGCCTGGACGGCGCCGTCCAACCCTCGATCGGCTAGAACCGGTGGGTGAATGCCCCGCACCAGGTCCCGCAACTCCGACAGCGCCTGACTGTTGGCGGAACGAGCTTCGGCGAGCAGGCGCTGCGCGCCGGCCGGATCACCGTGGACGATCTCCTCGGCCAGGCCGAGAGTCATGCCCAGCGCCACGAGTCGAGCTTGCGCGCCGTCATGCAGGTCGCGCTCGATGCGACGGATCTCCGCGGCCTGGGTGTCGACCGTATCGGCCCGGGACTGCGTCAGGTGCTGGACCCGCAAGGCCAACTCGCTCTTGGTGCCGGGCGAGAGAAGCGCCCGGCTGATGTGGGCATTGATGCGGACGAGCAGTGCCGGCGGCAGCCACCAGAATATGACTCCGAGAAGGGCTTCCAGCAGCCCGACGATGCTCAATACCAACCCGGCTATGCCGTTCACGAGCAGCCAGACGGCGTCGCGCCACGTGGCCGGATCCCGGGCGAGACTTTGCAATCGACGGAACAGGTTGCCGCCGGAGTGATCAAGATACGGCGAGGCGATCCGCTGACCGACCACGATGGCGGCCAGGCGCCGTTCGGTCGTCGCCAGCCCTCGGGTCGCGTAGGCGGCGCCGAATAGCAACGGCAGCCCGACCCAGACCACAACGAGGGCGGCACCCAGCACTGCGAGGAGCAGCAGGACGAGGGAAGCGGCGGAGATACCGATCGACGCGCCCGCGATCAGTACCAGTTGGACTCGCCGGAACATCACCGCCCCCTTTGCGTCATGTCGTCCATCCTGACGCACGAGCGACCCGAGGATGGTGGGGTTAACCCCCCTGTCGTTCGGGGCTCATCACCCGTGTTTGTCCGCGCACGCCCCGCGACGCTCGATGCATGATCACTTCGACTCGTTCCGGTACCGACCGGCACACCCGTTCCCTCACCGTGCGCGCCTCTCGCTGGAGCGCGACCCACCCGTGGCGAGCCATGGCGATGTGGCTGGTGTTCGTCGCCGCCTGCGTAGCAATCGGACCGAGTGTCCACCTGCGGAAGGTCAGCGACGTCGACACCACCGTCGGCCAGGCCGGCCAGGCGGCCCGACTCCTGCACGAGGCGAACCTGGACGATCCGACGGTCGAGAATGTGCTGATCACCGCGAAGGGCGTCGCGCTCGATCCATCCGTTGCTGACGCGGTCGCCGCGGAAGTGATCGAGCGGATGCGACGGCTGCCCGACGTCGCTTCGGTCGGTGCGCCGCAGACCGCGAGCAGCCACCAAGCCGTGTTGGTACAGATCACCATGCGCGGCAGCCCCGACACGGCCGATGACCGGGTGAGCACACTGCTCGACACCACCGCCGCCGTCCAAGCACGCCATCCGTATATGCGCGTCGAACAGGTCGGGCGCGCCTCGCTCGACAAGGCGATCAACAAGCAGGTGGGTTCGGATCTGGCCACGGCGGCCAACGTCAGCCTGCCGATCACGTTGCTCATCATGTTGGTGGCGTTCGGCGCCATCATCGCCGCCGGCGTGCCAGTGCTGCTCGCGCTCACCGCGGTCGCGTCCGCGACCGGCCTGTCGAGCATTGTCTCGCTCATCCTGCCCGACTCGGGGACGACGTCCAGCATGATCCTGCTGATGGGTATGGCCGTCGGCGTCGACTATTCGTTGTTCTACGTCAAGCGGGCTCGGGAAGAACGGGCGCGGGGCGCGTCGAAGCTCGACTCGATCGAGCTGGCCGCGCGCACGTCCGGCCATTCGGTGGTCGTCTCGGGTGCTGCCGTGATCGTCTCGATGCTCGGCCTGTTGCTGGCCCGGGACGCTGTGTTCTCCTCCCTTGCGGCCGGATCGATCCTGGTGGTCGGCGTCGCCGTGCTCGGCTCGGTGACCGTGCTGCCCGCGGTGCTGGCCAAGTTGGGGCGCTTGATCGACCGTCCGCGGGTGCCGGTTCTGTGGCGGCTGTCGATGCGGTCACGGGAGCCGCGGCTGTGGCCGGCGCTGCTTCGCCCGGCGATGCGCTACCCCGCGCAGACGCTGGCCATCTCGGTCTCGACCCTGGTCATCCTGGCCACACCCGCCTTAGGCCTCTCCTTGCATTCCGATACCCCTGAGGGACTGCCGCAAAGCATTTCCGCGGTGCAGAGCTTCGATCGGTTGACCAAGGCATTTCCGAGTACGGAGGCGATCACGACGGTCGTGGTGAAGGCACCCGCCGCCCAGGCCGACGTCGTGTCGGCCCGGTTGGAAGCCCTGCGGGCCTCGCTCGACCCGTCGCGGTTCGACCGATCGAGTTCATCGCTGCGCGCGTCCTCGGATGCGACGGTGCACGAACTGCGACTGGACGTCCCCGGCGCCGAGGACTCGGTGATCGCCCGCCAGGGACTGGGCGACCTACGGGGGACGGCCGTCGCCGAGGCGCTGCGCGGCGTGCCGCACGCGAGCTGGGCCGTCGGCGGCGACACCGCTCGGCAGATCGACTACGACAGTCATCTGGCCGATCGCATGCGATGGGTCGTCGAGTTCGTGGTCGGTCTGACCATGTTGATGATGTCGGTGACCTTCCGGTCGATCGCGATCGCGCTGATGACCGCAGCGATGAATATGCTCTCGGCCGGCGCCGCGCTCGGGGTGTTGGTGCTCACCTTCCAGCATTCGTGGGCCCAGTCGCTGCTGGATTTCCGCTCGACCGGCACGGTGGTGAGTTGGATCCCGCTGTTCACGTTCGCGGTGCTGTTCGGCCTGTCGATGGACTACCACGTTTTTGTCGTCAGTCGAATCCGTGAGGCGGCCGCGACGGGCATGTCGACCCGGGAAGCGGTGCGGTACGGCATCACGCACTCGGCGGGGACGGTCACCAGCGCGGCATTCGTCATGGTGTCGGTCTTCACGATTTTCGCCTCTCTGCACATGGTGGAGATGAAGGAGATCGGCATCGGATTGGTCGTGGCGGTGCTCGTCGACGCGCTGATCGTGCGCATCATCGTCTTGCCGGCCGCCATGATTCTGCTGGGCCGGGCGAACTGGTGGCCCGGCCATCTGCGCCGCCCGGCCCAGCAGGTCGTACGCGCGCCGCAGGTGCTGGTAGAGGCGCGAACCCGCTGACGCGGGTAGTGGCCTCCCAAGCCGGGCTGGTCACCGTGTCAGGCGACCAGCCCGGCCTGACGTGGCACGATCACATCTGTGACCGCGGCTTCGGATGATGCGCAGCGTTTGCGCGACCTCGTGCTGTTGCGGCGGGTCCGTGACCGGATCGATCGCGAGTACGCCCAGCCGTTGAATGTGGAAGCGTTGGCTCGCGGTGTTCACATGTCCGCCGGTCACCTGAGCCGCGAATTCAAGGCGGCCTACGGCGAGGCGCCCTACGGCTATCTGATGACCCGACGGATCGAGCGGGCAATGGCGTTGCTACGCCGAGGCGACCTCAGCGTCACCGAGGTGTGCTTCGCCGTCGGATGCAGCTCGCTGGGCACTTTCAGTACGCGCTTCACCGAATTGGTCGGTGTACCGCCGAGCACCTATCGTCGCGACGCGGCTCAGGGGACAGCAGGCCTTCCGTCCTGCGTCGTCAAGCAAGTGACCCGACCGCTGCGAAATCAACCGATCACCGAGCAACCGATCACTGATCAACCGGTCCGGAATCAACCGGTCAGGAATCAAGAAGCGACAGCCGCCGCCCGCCCGTAGCGTAATCGGCATGGACATCAGCATTCAGGCCAGCTTCCTGCCGCAGACCGATCCTGACGCGGCGCTGTCGTTCTATCGCGACACCCTTGGCTTCGAGGTCCGCAACGACGTCGGCTTCAAGGGCCTGCGGTGGATCACCGTGGGACCACTCGGCCAGCCCGAGGTGTCGATCGTGTTGTACCCGCCCGGCGCGGATCCAGGCGTGACCGACGACGAGCGCCGCACCATCGCGGAAATGATGGCCAAGGGCACCTACGGCATCATCACGTTCGCCTCCAAAGATCTCGATGGGGTATTCGCTCGGCTGCAGGCCAGTGAC
>JAFAWL010000264.1 GCA_019241805.1 Actinomycetota bacterium | reverse complement strand
CAATCCGGACGTTGGGCGGTCATCGCCGCTACCGTGAGTCCGAGGTCCGGTCGTTGCTCGAAGGCAATACGCACCCGACCGTCGACGCTTGATCGCTCGCAATACCTACCTCGTAGCGCCGCGTCCGCTCGGCACCGCTCGGTGCCTGCGGGGCGGCGCTACGTGCGTCAAGCCCTGTTTGCCGCTCGCACCTCGGTGGCGCGTGCCCGAATCATCCGGTGTGAGCTCTGGCATAGAACTGCCACCCCCAGGTAGCCACCGGCAATCCAGCATGAGGCTACGAAATCCATGTCGGCGGGAAAGGATTTGCCAAAGTCTCCGAGGCAGTGAATGCTTGTACGGAGCAAGTAGTTGCCTTGTGCAAGCAAAGGATTACTGATGTCCGCCGACGTGACCGGCGCGATCGCCGTCAAGACCGTTCTCGATGACCCTACAACAGGCCCGGCGCTGGCCGAACCGCCCGGCGAGGAGCCCACCGGCTCCGATCAGGGCGACGTGCGTGACTATGCCGAGGTCGCCGATGCGATGGTTCGGCTGACGCGAGCCTTCGCTCGACTGAAGAACCAATTCCTGGCCGAAGCGCGGGACAGCGTCGAGTGGTCCGCGCACCTTCTTATCAACACCCTGACCGCTGAGGGGCCGATGCGCTCGAGTGCGCTGGCCGAAGCCGTTCAGTCCGATCCGTCGACGATCAGTCGCCAGGTTCAGGCCCTGGTCAACGACGGGTTCGTGGAACGTCGGGCCGATCCGGCCGACGGACGGGCCAGCGTCCTGGTCGTGACCGACCGCGGGCGGCGGGTGCATCTCGACCACAAGCGGCTGCGGAATCAGCACTACCAAACAATGCTCGCCGGTTGGACGCCGGAGGAGCTGCACACGCTCACGCAGCTACTCGCGCGTTTCACCGATGATCTCGACGCGGCGCGGCCGTCATGGCTGCGTTCCGAGCAGAACCCCGAACCGGAGGAAAACTGATGGCCACGACCGGCACCGAGCAACGCGACGGCGCCTTCACGCACAAGCAGGTTCTGACGATCCTCACCGGTCTGCTGCTGGGCATGTTCCTCGCCGCTCTCGACCAGAACATCGTCGCCACCGCGATCCGGCGCATCGGCGACGACCTGAACGGTCTGTCCGTTCAGGCGTGGGTCACGACCGCCTTCCTGATCACCTCGACGATCGCCACGCCCTTGTACGGGAAGTTGTCGGACATGTACGGCCGCAAGCCGTTCTTCCTGCTGGCGATCAGCGTCTTCGTGGGCGGCTCGGCGCTGTGCGGGCTGGCGACGAACATGTACATGCTGGCCGCCTTCCGGGCGTTCCAGGGACTAGGTGCCGGCGGCCTGTTCTCGCTGGCGCTGGCGATCATGGCCGACATCGTGTCGCCTCAGGAGCGGCCGCGTTACATGGGCTATTTCATGGCCGTCTTCGCGACGTCCAGCGTGCTCGGCCCGGTCGTGGGTGGTTTCCTTTCCGGTCAGAGCAGCATCCTCGGCATCACCGGCTGGCGCTGGATCTTCTGGGTGAACGTGCCGATCGGTCTGATCGCGCTCGTAGTCGTCAATCGGGTGCTCAAGCTGCCACCCCGGCCGGGTCGCGCGCACGGCATCGACTGGGAAGGTGCGCTCGCGCTCGTCGTCGGACTCGTACCGCTGCTGATCGTCGCCGAACAGGGCCGTGGGTGGGGGTGGGCCTCCGGCTCCGCATTCGCCTGCTATGTGATCGGCGCGCTCGGACTCATCGGCTTCGTACTGGTCGAACGACACATGGGCGAGGAGGCGCTCATCCCGATGCGCCTGTTCGACAACCGTGTGTTCTCGGTCGGCGCGGCCCAGTCGCTGGTGGTCGGCGTCGGCATGTTCGGCGGCATCGCGTCGATCCCGCTCTACCTGCAGATCGTGAAGGGCGCGTCGCCTACTAAGGCTGGTCTGCTGATTCTCCCGATGGTCGCCGGAATCATGACCGCGTCGATGGTCACCGGCCAGCTGACCTCACGAACCGGCAAGTACAAGCGCTATCCGGTCATCGGCAGCGCCGTGATGGTCGCCGCCATGTTGCTGATGTTCACGATCGGCGCCGACACGCCGCTCTGGAAGACCGACATCTACATGCTGTTGTTCGGCGCCGGCCTCGGGATGAACATGCAGACGGTCCAGCTGGCGATGCAGAACGCCGTCGCGCCCCGCGACATCGGCGTGGCCACGTCATCGGGCACGTTCTTCCGGCAGATGGGTGGCACGCTGGGCACCGCCGTCTTCCTGTCGATCCTGTTCTCCTCGGCTCCCGGCCATATCGCGAACGCCTACAAGTCGGCCGGGTCGACGCCGGCCTACCGGGCTGCCGCAGCCGCCCACCCCGACCAGCTGGCGACACTGCAACACCACAGCGGCTCGTTGAACGACACGTCGTTCGTCAACCAGATCGACAAGGTGCTGGCGCACCCGTTCCTGGTCGGGTTCTCCAAGGCGATGGACACCGTGTTCCTCGTAGGCGCCTTCGTGCTCGTCGTCAGCTTCGTGCTGTCGCTGATGCTCAAGGAGATCCCGCTTCGTCGGGTCTCGGGCATCGAGGCGGCCCAGGCCGAGGCGGCCAAGGCGCACCACGGGGAACGGCTCGAGTCGATCACAGAAGCGGCCGCGAGGTCGGCGCCCGGCGGCCCGCGACCGCCCACCGAAGCGGAGGTCGATTCAGCGGTCCGGCCATCCGGTTCCTGAACCAGCCGGGCGGGGTGCCCCGAGTGTTGCCTGAACCGGTGGTCGCCTGAGCCGGCGATCGCCTCGACCTCGCACTTGTTGTGTGGGTGGAACCGCCCGAAAAGGCGGCCGCGCGCCCACACATTGAGTGCACAGTTGCGGGCCGTACCGGTGGCTGGGGCTGTGACGGCTGGGGCTGTGACGGCTGGGCCTGCGACGGCTGGGGCTGTGACGGCTGGGCCTGCGATATCAGGGCCGCCCACGCCTCGTGTCGGGTGGCCAGGGGCAGGATCGAACTGCCGACCTACCGCTTTTCAGGCGGTCGCTCGTACCAACTGAGCTACCTGGCCGCGGCACGCTCGTTTGCGCACCAGCGGCTGAGCATACCCGACCGGCCCTGCCTGGAACTCAGTCCGGAACTCCGCCCGGAATGGGCTGATGAGATCATCGGCGCCCACCTCCCCCAGGCAGAAACCTCTCACGAAAGCGGCGGGCGACGAGATCGGCCACCGCCGGATGCCTACCGATCGGAGTGGTACAGACGCCGTCGGCCAGGTCGGCGATGGCGTCGGCGAAGTGGCCCTCCGCGATCACGTAGGCGACGACATCCATGCCCTCGAGCCGCCCGCTCACCTCCGGCCGGGTGTAGGTGAGGACCGGCTCGTGCAGCCGTTCGGCTAACGCGGCTCCGGCTCGGTGAAGCTCCGTGCGTGCGTCCGGATCGCGTGAGCCTGCGGCTACGAGCGCCACCGGCCGCCCGGCTCGAGCGCCGCGGGCGGTCTTCAACCGGTCGGCCAGCGCCTCGATCACCTCCGGTTCCGGACCCAGGTGCGCCGTGATGAGCGTGTCAGGGCGGTCACCGACCACGCCGGGGATGTCGGTGCGAACGTGGTGGCCCACCGACAGCAGGGCGGGGACAATCACCCCGGGCCCGTCGACTCCCGCGAGCACGTCAGTGAGGCGAGGCTCGCGGACGTCGACGAAGCACAGCCGCACCGCCGTCGGTGCCACCACCCGCTCGACCCGGCCGGCCAGCGCGCGCAGGCTGGCGGTGCCCGACTCCGAGCGCGTCCCGTGTGCCGCTACCAACAGCGTCGGCCCGCAGACCATGATGGCGAACAGTAACGGAGGTCCGAGGCGACGACGAGGTGCCGGCAATGCCGCGACGGCTGATCAGGAAGCTCGGGGACAGCGAGCTGGAGGCGCGTGAGGCCTTGCGTGCGCTCGAACGCAGGGTGCGACCCGACTTCAAACGAGCGGTCGGTGCCGCGATCATCGCGATCGCCGCGCTGTGTACCGGCGACCTGATCGGCGGTCCGCACGCGCACAGCATGCACGTGCGCTGGATCGTCTACGGCTGCGCCGCCCTGCTCGTCATCTTCGGGATCCTGGCCACCCGGCTGACGGCCAGCGAGCTCGCCCGGGTCAGTGAGGCTCGCGCGGGGGCGTCGACGGCCACGCCCATCCGAGTGCTGGCCCTGCTGTTCGGCTACCTGATCGTGGTGCTCGCGGTGTTGGACATGCTCGATGTGGCGATCGAAAAACTGCTCGTCGGCGGTGCGATCACCGGCGTCGTCGTCGGTATCGCGGCCCAACAGTCTCTCGGCAACGTCTTCGCCGGTCTGGTTCTGCTCTTCGCGCGGCCCTACGTGCCCGGCGAGCGGATCTTGATCCGGTCGGGTGCCTTGGGCGGACCGTACGAGGGCACGGTGACGACCGTCGGGCTGCTCTACACGACGGTGACGGTGGACGACACGATCGTTAACATCCCGAACTCGGGTCTGCTCGCCGCCGCGGTCGGACCGGCGCCCGCCACGCCCGTGGAGGAGGAACCGACCTCGACGGTTGCCGACGAGGGGGATGGCGGAGCGGATTCGGCCTCCGTAGCGGCCGCAGCAGCCGGAATCGCCGCCGTCACTTCCGCGCAGACCTCCGCCCAGCCCTCGCCGAGTTCGGATGCGGCGAAGCCAGCCTCGGAAACGACTGAGCGCGCGGCCGGAGAGGATCCGACCGCCCACTGATTCGGCGACCCCGACGGGACTTGAACCCGCGACCTCCGCCGTGACAGGGCGGCGCGCTAACCAACTGCGCTACGGGGCCATCTGCGCGTTCGCGCGAAGGTGACCGTACTGCGTGCCCCCAACGGGATTCGAACCCGTGCTACCGCCTTGAAAGGGCGGCGTCCTGGGCCTCTAGACGATGAGGGCGGACTAACCCCAACAGGCTGGTCCCGCTGGTGGACCCGATCAGCATAGGGGACGTCGGCCATCCGCTCCAAAGTGATGGTCCTCAGCCGGTCGCGACCGGCTCCGGTTTCGCATCGACAGCGACCAGCTCGTAGCGCGGGTTGGCCAGCGCCAAGTGGCCCTTGTATTCGCCGACGGTGCCGGAAGCGCGCAGGACGGCGCCCGGGACGATGCCGGGGATGTGCGTGCGTCCAAAGAACAACAAGCGCACGCCGCCGGTCTCGTCGAACACCTGTACCTCCAGCGAACGACCGGCCGTCGTCCCGACTTGAACGGTTCGGACACGACCCTCGATCGTGACCCGTTGCTTCCACGACGCCGCACCGATGGAGGTGACGCCGTCCGTGGCCGGATGACCATCGGCCGAATCCTCGCCGCGGTCGGTTCGCATTCTGGTCGCGGGCAGCGCCGGCTCCTGAGCGAGCTGGTCGGCTCGCTCGCCAAGCACCTCGAACGCCTCGGGTGACAGCGTCGTGTCGAACGGCACGATCGTTGCGGCCACGTGCGGGATCCGGCTCACGGCGGCTGCGATCCGGTCGGCGGTGCGATCGTGTAACAGCCGCTGCGAGATCCCGCGAAAGGTACGCCGGGGCAGAAGCACCGTGACCTCGGCCCGGTCCTCGAGCGCGGCGGCCAGTGCGACCTCGGCCGCGCTGCGCACCAGACGCCGGTCGGAGCATTCGACGACCTCCAGCGGGACCTGATCCCCCAATCCCCGATCGATCCACTGCCGCTGCAGCTCGTCGGCCACGAGACTGTCGATCATGAGGTGAACGGCCCGAACGTCGGTCGGCCGCAGGCTGCCCGCATATCTCAGGGCGCGAAGAACGGCCAGGTCGACGCGGTCGATGAACACGAGCACGGTGTGCCGCGCGTAGTGGGACAGCGTTGCGCCGTCGGCCCGCGCGGCCGAGACCAGTTCCAGTGACTTGGCCTCGCGGCGGTACTGCCGGTTCAGCCGCATGAGCAGCAACCAGCCGACCGGGAACAGCAGGACGACCAGCCACGCACCTTCGGTGAACTTCACCACCGCGAAGATCACCACCACCAGGGCCGAGACGATCCCCCCGGTGAAGTTGACGGCCAGCTTTCGGCGCCAACCGCGTTCACGCTCGCGCGAGTGGTACTTGGCCATGCCCAAGCCCGCCATGGTGAACCCGGTGAATACGCCGATCGCGTAGAACGGCACCAGCTTGTCGACGTGGGCGCCCACACCGAGAAGCAGGGCAACGGCTGCGATCGTCAACACGATGATCCCGTTGCTGAAAGCGAGCCGGTGGCCGCGCCGGGTCAGCTGGCGGGGCAGGAACGAGTCCTCGGCGATGAAGCTGGCGAGGAAGGGGAATCCTGTGAACGGAGTGTTCGCGCCGGTGTAAAGGATCAACGCGGTCGCGATCTGCACGAGGATGAAGCCGGTCTGCCCGGCGACGCCCCCGCCGAACGCCGCCTTCGCGACCTGGCTGATTACGGTCGGCGAGCCGTCGGCGTACGGGGTCGCGTGCGTCCGCCAAGCGAGGTAAGAGATGCCCAGCACGAGCGTGCCGAGCAGCACGCTCATCACCGACAACGTGCGCCGGGCGTTGCGACCCTCGGGGCGCTTGAACGCGCTGACCCCGTTCGAGATCGCCTCCAGGCCGGTCAGTGACGATCCGCCGTTCGCGAACGCCTTGAGCAGCACATAGATCGCGGCGAACGAGAAGATCGCGTGATGCTGGTCGTCGAGCGGGATCATGCCCGGCACGTCGGTGGCGTAGTGCGGGAGGTCACCGACGATTTCCCGGATCACCCCGAGGACGACGGCGAGGCCGGCCATCACTACGAAGAAGTAGGTCGGGAACGCGAACGAGCGCCCGGCCTCGCGAATACCGCGCAGATTGCCGTAGGCGAGCAATAGCACCACGCCGATCGTGATTTCGAGGCTCCACCGGTCGAGGTGCGGCGCTGCCGAGGTGATCGCCGCCGTACCGGCCGCGGCTTGCACGGCAACCGTCACGATGTAGTCGATCAGTAGGGCGACGCTCGCGATCTGTGCGATCTTCGGCCCGAAGTTCTCGCGGGCCACGACGTACGAGCCGCCGGCCCGCGTGTAGACCATGACGACCTCGCGGTACGAGAGCGTCATCAGAATCAAGACGCCCAGCACCACACCGGTGAGCGGCATCAAGATGTGGAAACCGGTCAACCCGAAGACAGCGAGCAGGACGATCAGCATCTCTTCGGTGCCGTAGGCCGATGAGGAGATGCAGTCGCTCGACAGCACGCCCAGGGCCAAGCGCTTGGAAAGCTTCTCCTCGTGCATGGCCGAGCTGACCAGCGGTCGGCCAAGCAGCTTGCGCTTGAGCTTGTAACCCAGACGTTCCGGAAGATCGACCTGCGCCGCGACCGTATCCGCGACGACTGCCCCCTGCACGCTGTCGACGTTAGGAGCGCGGACGTCGCTCAACGGACGGTCGGCGTGAGGAAGGCGTGACGATCCCGTGAGCGCGTGCCCGACGGGGGCGATCAGGTTCGGTCGAACAGTCCGGGCCGCACCGAGACCGCCCCGACCGGTCGACCGCCGCCGAGAACCGGGGACGTCAACAGCGATTCGAGCTGTTCGCCCGCGGCCCCGAGCGCCATCATGCACGCCGCGGCCAGAGGGGTCGCGGCTCGCCGGGCACCGTCGTCGACCTTCAGCGCGAACGCGGAACCGTCCGGTAGCGCGCCCGCGAACACGCCCTCAGCGCCGTCTTTGGCGACCAGGCCGGGCACTGCGTTCATCAACATCGTCGCGCCCTGTCCGGGTCCGGCGACCAGCTCCGGGTGAGTCCGCATCGCCTCCGCCACGGCGTGCAGTTCGCTACCGGCCGGCGCCGTGGCCAGCCGGGCGAAGCCGCGCGCGAGGGCGACCAGCGGCACGGCGAACAACGGTGCACCACACCCGTCCACTCCGGTCGCGGCGACCGGAGCGGCAACGAGTTCCTCGACGATGGCCCGCATACGAAGCTGCAACGGGTGATCGACCTCGAGGTAGGACGTCGGGTCCCAGCCGTTGGCGCGCACGGTCAGCAGCATGGCGGCGTGCTTGCCCGAACAGTTCATGAACAGCCGTCGTTCCTGACCACCGCCGGCCAGCATCGCACCGTCGTCCATGGGTCGTTCGGGCGGGCACTGCAGCCAGGACTCGTCGAAGCCGCCCGAGTTCAGCATCGTGGTTACGAGCGCCACGTGCTCCGGTCGGGCGGCGTGCGACGCTGCCGAGAGGGCGATCCATTCCGACGGGCCGGCGAACCCCGCGCGCAGCAGGCCGACAGCCTGTAGTGGCTTGTTGGCCGAGCGCGGATAGATCGGTTGTTGCACGTCGCCGATCGCCTGTCGGATCTCGCCGTCGCCGGCGAGCAAGACCACGTGCCCGGTGTGGACGCATTCGATGACGCCGGCGCGCTCAACGTCCACCGTCGGAGCGCCGGTCCGCAGGGTGATCATGACGATCGGGGGCGCATGCCGAGTAGCCGCACACCGTCGTCGTCGCGTAACACTGCGGTGACCCAACCGCCGTGGCGGCCGTGATCGCGCAGGGTGTCAGCGTCGAGGGCCAGTTCGACCGGCTCGAACAGCCGGTGCTCCCAGTTGAGTCGAGCGTGGTATCCGGCTCGGGCCAGCGGCAGCACGGAGCCGTTCTCGGCCAGCGACTCACGCACGTCGCGAAGTTGCGCCAGGACGTCGTCCAGGGCGGCGAGCAGAGCGGGATTTCCGTCGCACCAAGTGGCGACCAGGTCCGGACGCGTCCGCGCCACTCGCGAGCCGGAGGTGTACGAGCCGGCCGCGAGTGACAAGCCGAGCTGCCCACCGTTCAGTCCGGTCACCGCCAGGGTCTGGGCCAATACGTGCGGCAGCCCGATCACGCGGGCGACGGCGTCGTCCTGCTCGGCCGCCGTGGTCGGCACCGGCTTGGCGCCGATGTCGCAGACCAGCTCGGCCAGGCTCAACCACGCGTCGACGTCGGTGTCGGCCTCGAGGGTGAGCGACCATGGCGCGTCCCGGAACAACAACGGATCAGCCGCCCCCCACCCGCTTTCCTCGGTGCCCGCCAGCGGATGTCCGCCCACGAAGCGCGCGTGTGGAACGAGCTCGCGCATGATCGGTATCACGGGCCGTTTCAACGTGCCGACGTCGGTCAGTACGGCGCCGCGGGCGAGGGACGCCGCTAGGCCGCGCACCGCGGAGGGCACGTCGGGTAGCGGCATGGCCAAGATGACCAGGTCGGCGCCGCGGACGGCCTCCTGCGCCGTCGGAGTGACGGGGAAGCCGGCCGTCGCCGCGGCCGAGGCCGTGTCGGCGTCGATGTCGTAGCCGACGACCTCCACGCCCGAGTGACGCACTGCGTGCAGCAGGGAACCGCCCATCAGTCCGAGGCCGAGCACAGCCACTCGGCCGAAGGTCGCGGTCACCCGCTAAACCTATCGTCGCCGCCCGGGCTCCTCCGTCGCTGTGGTCACGGCGTCGCTGT
Source organism: Actinomycetota bacterium (assembly GCA_019241805.1). Lineage (GTDB taxonomy): Bacteria > Actinomycetota > Actinomycetes > Mycobacteriales > Jatrophihabitantaceae > JAFAWL01. The sequence goes on along the minus strand of JAFAWL010000264.1, from coordinate 11,845 downwards.
GGTCTGGGCGTCGCTGTCGTCTCGGCGTCGCTGTCGTCACGGTCCGGCCCGGTACACCCGCCGGTGGACTTTCGACTCGTCGCGCTGCATGCCAGGATTGGGCCCGGGTTGACGGGCGGCTTGGGCGGTGAACGATGGCGCAACGGGGATTCGCAGTCGCGGGATTCCGCGATGCCGGCGAGTGGCGCTGTGAGCCGCTTCCGCCGGCGGTGCTCGGCGACCTGGGCGACCTGCTGGCCGCGCTGCGCGCGCAGGCTCCGGACGGCGGTCCGTTCGTGATCGCGAGCGTCGACGATGAGTTCTTTCTCGTTGCTCGGCAGGACGGTCACCGGATCTCGCTATTGCTCTCGGATATGACCGCCGCCGTCGAATATCCCCTGGCGGCGCAGGTGCTCGAGCGGTTGGGCGAAGAGCCTCCGGACGACGACGAACTGGACGAGGTGTGGCCGGTCGGTGATCTCGACCTGTTCGCCGACCTCGGACTTCCCGAGGACGAGATGGAACAGTTGCTCGACGACATCGACCGCTATCCCGACGAGATGCTCGACTCGATCGCGTCGAGCATCGGGCTGGCCGAGCCGTACGCCCGAGCGAGTGCGCAAGCCGCGCAATGAGCTACTTCGCCGCGGTGCTGGCGGCCGAGAACGGTCGTTGGAGCGCCACCGAGGTATCGCTCGATGACTGCGAGAGCGTCGAGGACATCGCTGACGTCGTGCGCGATCAGGACGGCGAGATCCGCCTGCTCGTCGTGGAGCAGGACGACGAGTACGTGCTGCTGGCCCGGGTCGACGGTGACGACGAGGCCCGCATCTTCCTATCCGACGGGCATGCGGCCGACGCCTACCCGCTGGCGGCGATTGCCGCCGACGAGCTCGACGAAATCGGTGACGCCGAACAGCTCGATGACGAGCTGGCCGAGGACACCCCGAGCGTGCACGACAGCGCGCCCTTCGGCGACGCCGCGATCGTCGAGGACCTTGGGACGTCAGCCGCCGAACTGCTTGCGCTCTGTGCTCACGAGGGGACGTTGCCCATCGACGTCATCGCCCAGATCTGCGAGAAGGCCGGCTGCGCGGACGCGCTGGAATCCGTCCGGTCGTGATCCACGCCGGGGGGCGATGATGATCGATCTAGCGATGAGCGCCGCTTTGGCGGTCGCCCGCGACGGGCTCGAGCACGGCGACGTCCCGGTCGGTGCCGTGGTGCTCGGTCCGACCGGTCAGATCATCGCCTCGGCGCCGAACGAGCGGGAGCGGCTTCATGACCCGTCGGCGCACGCCGAGATCGTGGCCATGCGCCGCGCCGGTGCGGCGCTGGGGACGTGGCAGTTGGCCGGCTGCACCCTGGCCGTGACGTTAGAGCCGTGCGTGATGTGCGCCGGGGCGATCGTGCTCGCCCGAGTGGCCCGGCTCGTCTTCGGCGCCTGGGACCCGAAGGCCGGTGCGGCGGGCTCCGTCTGGGACGTGATGCGCGACCGGCGACAAAACCACCGACCGGAGGTCATCGGGGGGATCCGGGCCGACGAGGCCTCAGCGCTGCTCGAACGCTTCTTCGCCCAGCGCCGCGACGCCGTGGCGTCGGCTGAGCCACCCGGCGAGGTTCGGTCGGCGACGGTGCGGGACGGCGGCCTACGGTAGGCTCACCGACGGTGGCGTGTCCGAGCGGCCAAAGGAGCACGCCTCGAAAGCGTGTGTGGTTAACAGCCACCGTGGGTTCGAATCCCACCGCCACCGCTCAGAAACCCTTCTCACACAAGGGTTTTACCTGCGGCCGCCGAACGGCGGTAGTCCCAAGTTGTGCGCGCGTGCCATTCCTCGTCGAACACGGCGTATTCAACTATGTCGAGCCAGGTTCCGGAGTGGTGCAGTGACTCCCGCACGGCGTGGAGTTCGCGAATTGGAATGTGCCGGGTCAGGGTCTGCGTTCGGGCTCGATCGTCCCCATCAACTCAAGGATTCGAGTCGGCGGTAGGTATTGCTCGTAGACGCGCACCCCGAGGTGGCTTAGCGCATCCTCGATTGCTCCGCACAGCGCCGAGGGGCCTACGACCATGCCACCTTCGCCTATCCCACGAAAATTCACGTCGGCGTCCAGCAGCACCGATTCGACGTGGTGGATCTCGATCTCGGGTATGTCGTCGGCGGTGGGCAGGAGGTAGTCCATGAAGCTGCCGGTCAGGAACTGCCCCTCGTCGTCGTAAACCGAATGCTCCAGCAGGACGGCACCAATTGCTTGAGCCACGGCGCCGCGTATCTGTCCGTTCACCACGGCGGGGTTGATCACCACCCCGCAGTCGTCGACGACGATCCAGCGGTTGACCTTGGTGGCGCCGGTTTCAGCGTCGATTTCGACGATGGCGCAGTGCGTGCCACTCGACCAGCCACCCTCGCCGCCGGTGTAGTTGATGACCGACTCGAAGCGGGATTCCGCATCCGAAGAGGTTGCGGGTGCCGCCGACTGGACGAGCTGGGCCAGGCTGATGGCACTGCCTGGAACACCCTTCACGCCGACCATCCCTCGAACGATGTCCAGGTCCTCCGGGCTTGCCTCGAGTATTTCGGCCGCCGCGTTCAGCACGTTCTGGCGAAGTTCGCGTGATGCCACGAGCGCGGCCCCTCCGGCGAAGCTGGCGGAACGGCTGCCACCGGTCGCTCCGGCGGGTGCCGTGTCGGTGTCGCCGTACTCGACCCGGACCTGCTCGAGGGTGACGCCCATCTCGTCGGCGACGATCTGCGACAGGGCGGTCTGGATGCTCTGACCATGCGGCATCTGGCCCGTCGTGAGAACCACGGTGCCGTCCGCGTCAAGTCGGATCCACGCCTGCTCCGCACCTAGGGGAGTTCCGTCCTTCGGCCGGGGGCCCGGGCTGGCTTCGACGTAGGTCGCGACGCCGACGCCTACTAGTCGGCCCTCGGCGCGTGCCTGCGTTTGCAGCCGCCGGAACTCGGCGAAGTCGACCAGCTCGGTGATCCGCTCGAGGCTCTCACGATTGGTGACGCTCACCAGACTCTGGCCGGTGATCATGTCGAACGGCGGTTCGTCGCGCTTCACTACGTTGCGCATGCGTACCTGCAGTGGCTCCAGCCCGAGTTCGCGGGCCGCGAGATCGAACATCCGCTCTCGTAGAAATGTCTCCCCCGCCCACGGCGCCCGATACGCAATGTAGGTGGCCTTATTCGTAATCACGGAAATCGATTCGAAGGAGTAGGCCTGAATCTTGTACGGCCCAGGAAGAATTCGCTCGAACAGCCGGTCGAGGAGCGGGCCCACCCCGGGGTAGGCGCCGGAATCGCGGATCATGGCCACCCGCAAACCGAGGATGTCGCCCTCGTTGCTCACCGCCGCCTCGACGTCCCAGCTCTCTTCGCGGGCCTGGCCGGAGAACAACAGGTTTTCGCTGCGGTCCTCGGTCCACTTGACCGGCCGGCCGAGCACCTTCGAGGCGAGCGCCACTGAGAGCTCCTCGCGGCTGCTGGCGAACTTCGAACCGAACGCGCCGCCGATGTCGCCGGCGCGTACGTGGACTCGCGCGGGATCGAGGCCGAGGCGCTCGGCCAGGATCGTGCGGACCAAGTGCAAGCGTCGCGTTCCGGTCGTCACCGTCAGATCTCCGGTGGACGGATCGAAGTCCGCGACGATTCCGCGACCTTCCATCGGCACATTCTGATGACGGTGCATATCGATGTGCGCCGAGATGACCCGGTCGGCGCTCGCGAACACCTTCTCGACGTCGCCGAACTTGACCGGGGCAGCGCGTTTGATGACGTTTTCAGCGAGGTCGTCGAAGATCAGTGGACTGCTTGGGTCGAGGGCTGCTGCTGCCGTGGCCACCGCCGGAAGTTGATCGATGTCGACCTGGACCAGCTCGCACGCGTCCTCGGCCAGATGACGACTCTCGGCCACGATCATCACTATCGGATCGCCGACCAGTCGCACCTTGTCCGTGCACAGGACCGTATAGGCCGGTTGCGGGCTCGGCATGAGCGAATCGGACCCCAAGCCGTGGGCCCCCGGACCGAGGACGAGGTCCTCGATCTCCTGGCCGGTGAATACGGCAATTACCCCTTGCGCGCCCCGGGCCCCTTCGACATCTACCTTCACGATCCGCCCGTGGGCGACCTGACTGCGGACGAAAGCCGCATGCAGCGTGCCGGTCGGCAAGACGTCGTCGACGTAGCGACCGGTGCCGGTGAGGATGCGCAGGTCCTCGACGCGGTTCACCGCAGTACCCACGTAGCGCTTCACTGCGGACGTCACAGCCGACCTCTCCTCACTCGTGTCCTTACTCGTGCCCGAGGGCGTCGGCCAGGGCGTGTTCGAGGCCACGTCGGACCAATATGCCGGCGACCTCCCGGCGGTAGGCGGCCGACGCGTGGAGATCTGAAGGCGGATCAATCGCTTCTCGCGCGGCGTTCGCAGCCGCGGCGAAGCAGTCCGATCCGGGGTCGGCGCCGATCAGCACGTGCTCTGCGGCCTCGCTTCTGAACGGCCCGTCCGCGACTCCGGTCAGCACCACGCGCGCGTGATCGATCGTGCCGACGGCGATGTGGAGCAGAATCGCGACGCCGACCATGCCGAAGTCCCCGTGTCGCCGCGCCATCTCCTCGAACGCGACACCGGTTCCGGGGTCAGTCAGCGGAAACGCGACGTGGGTGAGCAGTTCGTCCGCCTCGAGCGCGTTGGTGTAGTGGGTGACGAAGAAATCCTCGGCCGCTATCACGCGCTCTCCCCGAGCCTGGCTACGCGCGGTCATGGTCGCCGCGACTGCGACCGCGACGGCGGGAAGCTCGCTCGCCGGGTCGCAGTGCGAAAGGCTGCCGCCGATCGTCCCTCGCGTGCGGATCGCCTCGTGTCCGATGAGCGGTAACGCCCGGGCCAGCAGCGGGACGCCGGTCAGGAGGGCGCCGGACCGCTCAGCTGCTCGCTCGCGGACCATTGCCCCGACCCGGATGGCATCGCTTTCAGCGGAGATATGCGTCAACTCAGTCAGCCGATTCAGATCGATCAACGTGGCCGGCGCGGCCAGGCGGAACGCCATCATCGGCAGCAAGCTCTGTCCGCCGGCGAGCAGGCGGCCGTCCTCGCCGTATTGCGCCAACATCTCGATCGCCGCATCAACGCTATCCGGAACGAGGTAGTCGAATGGCGAGAGCTTCAAGGCACCCCCATTCGTCGTCGGCGCGCAACCGAACCGAACCCGCCCGCGAGCCGAGATCTCAGATCACCCGGGCCGCGGACGGCCAGATCGAATTCTAGGGCTTGGATCACAGGCCGACGCCTTCGCCCACGGGTATCGTCTGGTTGGCATCGAGGGCCTCAAGAGCGGAGAGTCCAATGACGTCGGCCCGAAGAAGTCGCCGAAGCTGCGGAATAGCTCACGTCCACGTTCGCGGCGAGCGCTAATGGCGTCCCTGTTCGCACAGCCGTGCACGGTCGTTGAACTCGGCGACAGCATCAGCGCGTCAGCCTGCGGTATGTACCTGCGGCATCTCGGTGCTGAGGTGGTCAAGGTGGAGCCGCCCGGGGGCTCGCCGATTCGTCAACAGCCACCGTTCGCGGGCGCGGACGGTCCGAGCGCCCTTTACTCCTATCTCAACCACGGCAAGCGCGTGGTCACGGCGGACATAAATACGCCCGACGGTCGGAACTCGATCGAGGAATTACTCCGCGGGCCGTGCGATGTCGTGGTCATGTCCGGGACGCTCGGCGAGTGGGAGGCAGTCGGTCTCGAACCGGCCCGCGTCCGTGACCTGGCATCGAAAGCAATCATCGGACGGATCAGTCGCTTCGGCGACGACGGTCCTCATCAAGACCTGCTTGGTGCCGAACTCCAGTTTCAAGCCCTCGGCGGCCTGCTCTACCTCGTCGGTGACGGGGGCCGCGAACCCGTACGCCTCGGCGGTGCCCAGATGCAGTACTCGGCGGGTGCGGGAATGTTCAGTGGCGTGATGCTCGGCCTCTATCGCCGGGAACGCAGCGGCGAAGGAAGTACGTTCGCGACCTCCGTCTTCGAGATGGTGCCTTATCTGGAATGGAAGAACGCCCTCGAGTACCAATTGAGTGGCAAGGTCACGAGTCGGTCGGACGAAGGCAGGCCCATGATTTTTCGGTGCGCCGACGGGTTCTCCGCGTTTATGGTGCCGCCCCGAGATTGGGACCGGATGAGTAAGCTCGTCGGCGACGAGCGGCTCGAGGACCCGCGCTTCGCCACTCCTGAGCTTCGTCAGCAGAACGCGGTCGAGCTGCACGAGGCGATCGCGGAAGTTCTGGCGCCGCTCTCGAAGCGCGACATTTACCACCGCGCCCAGGCTCAAGGCATCACCCTCGGTTACGTCGCGACGATGTCGGATTTGCTGGAGTCGGAGCAGTATCTCGCGCGGGGGTGGCTCGAACAGGTCGACCTCGAAGGCGGCGGTAAGGGCACCATCGCAGGTGCACCATTCACGGTCATCACACCGGAGCGCCAGTCGGAAGGACGCCGGCAATGACGCAGATTCTTGATGACCTTCGCGTGGTCGATCTGTCCGCCATAACCGCCGGTGCGGGATCGACGGTCGCGCTGGGCGACTTCGGCGCCGACGTGATCAAGATCGAGTCTGTCGACCGCCCGGACAGCTTCCGCGGCCGCGTCCATCCGGACGAGACGACGCCCGAGGCTCGTATTCCGCTTGCCGGCCCGTTCACGACCGTGAATCGAAACAAGCGCGCCATCGCCGTCGACCTGAAGCGACCTGAGGGGTTAGAGGTGGTCCGGCGGCTCGTCGCGATCAGCGACGTCGTCGTGGAAAATTTCCGGCGCGGAGTCATCGAACGCCTGGGCCTGGGTTTCGACGAGCTCGTCAAGATCCAGCCACGGATCGTGCTCGCGACCATCTCGAGCCAGGGAGCGACCGGCCCGCGGTCCCGATACGGATCATTCGGATCTGTCCTCGATGCCCTCGGCGGCCCGGCGTCGATCACCGGCTATGACATTGAAAGCCCGCGATATTCGAGTGGTCGGGTGAACTTTCCGGATCAGCTCGTTTCGATGTACGCGCCGGGCCTGATCCTGGCCGGCGTCCTGGCCGCGCGGGCTCGCGACGAGGCGGTATGGGTCGATCTGTCACAGCGTGAGCTGACGACCTCGGTCGTCGGCGAGTATCTCTTGCAGGCGTCGGTGACTGGGGTCGACCCCGAGCCTCGCGGCAATCGGGGCGACGAGGGACCGGAGTGGGTGAGCCGCGCTGAAGGCGACGACGAATGGATCGCGATCAGCCTTCCGGACGGGTCGGCCTGGCGCGCGCTGTGTGTGGTAATCGAACGCCCCGACCTGGCCGACAGCTATACGGTTGCGCCGAATGATCAAGGCGTGGCCGATATCGAGAGTGCGACCGCCAAGTGGTCCGAAACGCGGGACAAGCATGCGGCAATGCAGCTTTTGCAAGCGGCGGGGATTCCCGCGGCAGCCGTCCGTAAGAGCTACGAACTGCACGACGACGAGTACCTGCGCTCGATCGGCTTCTTCCGAGCGGTTGACATCCCCCCCGGCCGAAGCGAACTGCAGCGCGGGTTCCTCGTCCGGTTCGAAAACGGCCTCGGCGAGATGCGTCGGCGAGCACCGTTCCTCGGCGAACACACCACCGAGGTGCTGACCGAACTGCTCGGCTATTCCGCGACAGAGGTCGACGAACTGAAAGCGGCAGGCGTCCTCTACGGACACTGAATCAGCGCGGGACCCTGACCCTTCATTTGGACGGAATGACGTATGGACATCATGCAGCCGCAGTCGGTGTACACATATCACCAAGGACTTGAGCAGATTCATTTTGGCGTGAGAGCAGCGACGGCGCTACCCGAGATTGTGGACCGATACGGCTATGAGCGCGTGCTGATCTACGCGTCACGGACCCTGAATCGCGAGACTCCGGTCGTCAAGACGATAGCCGACGCTCTCGGCTCCCGGCTGGTCGGGGTTTCGGACGAGGTCGGCGAACACGCGCCGGTCAACAACATCATCAAGGCGATCCATCGCGTGTACGAGACGAACGCCGACGTGATGATCGGCGTCGGTGGTGGGTCGGTGTTCGACTTCGGCAAGTTCGTCCAGATGGGCGTCTGGGCCGGGGTGAAAACGCGCGAGGAGTTGCTGTCCTACCAGTCCGAGCGCGGCGTGCGGCCGCTCGACGCCGTCTACCAGCCACCCGAGTCCATGGGCACGCACCGCTTCCGTCAGATCGCGGTGCCCACGACGTTCTCGACCGCCGAAGCCACGTCCGGCGGCACTCCGGTCGATGACGAGACCGGCGCCAAAGTGCGATTCACCGTGCGGCAGGGCGCTCCGCGCGCTGTCGTGTACGACCCCGAGGTGGTCACGTACACGCCCACGCATCTGTTGATGGCAACTGGAATCCGTGGGCTCGACCACGCGATGAACACCGTGATGTCGACCGAGCCGAACGTGGTCGCCGAGACGATGGCGTTGAACGCCATCCCGCGTTTCTTCGAGTACCTCCCCAAGATTCGGGAGGATCGGTCTGACCTGCGTGCTAATGCGCAATGCCAGCTCGCGACCTGGTTCGCGATCATGGGCCAGTCGGTGGGCCACGGCTTCAGCTACGCCTCGGTGCACGTGCTCGGGCCGTGGGCGCTGGTCGGACACGGCGAGGCGGCCTGCGTGATGATGTTGGCCCAGGCCCGCTGGTTCTCCGAGGTTTCGAGTCCGGCGATGGACGCGATCGCCGAGGCGGTCGGACGTCCGGGGGTGCGCTTCGACCAGCTGGTGTTGGAGCTGCTGCAGCGTCTGCAGTTGCCGACCTCGCTGGCCGAGTTGGGCGTCACTCGGGACAAACTGCCGGCGCTGGCCGAGGCGGTGCACGCGCACCCGATCGTGCACCGCTACAACCTGCGCCCGATCGACACCCTCGAAGACGTCACCGCGGTCCTCCAGGGCGTCGCCGATTAGACGCTCGATCCGGCATCGTGATCGCTGCATGGAACGAAAAAGGGGTTTGCAGGACAAATTGAATATCAAAAGTGATACTCAACTGCCCTGCAAACCAAGCTAAATCTATGCCGGCGCGGCTATGTCTGCTACGTAGGATCGCGCGAATCGCTCCGCACGATCACGCATGCTTCCGGACGTCAGTTGATTGAGCCGATTCGATCAAACCGGCGGGGCGGCCGCCGTCGGGGTGCCGCACGATGCGCAGAAGCGGGCACCGCCCGGGAGCTCGGTTCCGCAGTTCGTGCAGTGCAAGGTCTGCGGTGCCATCGCCTGGCCACAACTCATGCAGAACTTGGCGCCGCCCGGATTGGCCGTGCCGCAATTCGTACAGGTCGCGCCGGCCGGAGCCGCGCCACCCGGCGGAGGTCCGGCATAGCCCGTGCCCGCACCACCGGCGAAGCCGGCCTGCGGAGGGGCAGTCGGGGTCATCGGTTGCTGCGCGGCCATGCCACCCATGCCGAGTCCGGCGGCCAGGAAGGCACCGCCGACGCCCTCGCCGCCCTTGGCCATGCCCTCACCGGCGCCCAGCGCCATCTGCCCGGCGGCGTACTGGTTGAAGCTTCCGGCCAGCCGCGAGTAGCTCGTGTCCTTGGCCAATGTCTTGAGCTGGGCCGAGTCCTCCGGCGAAAGGTTGATGTCGAAGTTGCCCATCCGGCTCAGCGCGACACCGTAGGCGGCGAGCTGCTCGTTGCCCTTGGCGATCACCTCCTGCTCGATGTCGGTCGTGTAGGCCGACAGGCCCAGGATCGGCCAGCCGTTGCGGACGATCTGGGTCGTGACGTTCGTGCGCATGACCTTCAGCAGCTGGTCGCTGACCCACCCCGACACGCTGTCGTTGTCGGTGACGTCGACGGTGCCGAGCAGGTTGGTGATCAGGGTGACGGGATCTATTACCCGCATCGCGTAGTCGCCGAAGACACGCAGCGTGACGATGAGTCCCGTCTGCGGGTCCTGCACGTCGTCGATCCGGCCGCCGAAGTTGAATCCGGTGAATTCCCGGGCGTGAACGAAATACAGCTCGGCGCGGTAGGCGCGACCGGCCGTGGCCGCGTCGATCAGGATTCCCAGGCCCGGCAATTCGTCGGCGTCGATGTCGTGGCGCCCCGGGCCCATGGTTTGTACGACGCGGCCGGTATTGACGAACAGCGCCACCTCGTCGGCGTTGACGATGGCCTTGGTGAATCGTCGGATGCTGACGTCCGGCCACTTGTAGACGATCTGATGCTTGCGGTCGTCCGGGACCGCGATGAATTCACGTCCGAGCAGAGCCACCCTGGGCCGCCTTCCCGCGCGCACGGCAAATAGCGAAACCGACGAGAGGGAACGGTACCGCGAACCGAGGCGGCACGGGGTGCCGGAAATAGCCCGATCGGGCATTGAATTCGTGGCCGGTCCTGCTAGCTTTCAACCGTCTTGTGCTTGCCGTCGTCACCCGACGCGAAGTGGAGCCTGCGGTGGATCGGATCGAATGTCAGTGGTGCCGCGGGCAGAACCCCACGGACGCACAAACCTGCCTCATCTGCGGCGCCCCGCTGGATATGCGCAACAAGGTCAGCGAGTCCGGGTGGCGCGAGGCGCCCCGGCTGCGCGACATGACCGAGTTCCGCTTCTCCAACTCGACGTGCCAGGTCGAAGGCGAGTTGGTGCCGGTGGCCGAGGTGCTCCTCGGCCAGGGCGACGCCGTGTTCTTCGAACACCACGTCCTGCTCTGGAAGGACGAGCAGACTCCGCTCGTCGCGATGAACACCGGCGGCGGGTTCAAGCGCACGCTGGGCGGCATGCCCTTCGTGCTGTCGATGGCGCACGGGCCCGGTCGGATCGCCTTCTCGCGGGACGCCGCCGGCGAGCTGGTCGTGCTGCCGCTGCATCCCGGCATGGAGTTGGACGTGCGCGAGCACGCCTTTCTGGTCGCATCGCACACGATCGACTACTCGTTCGTGCGGATCAAAGGTCTGGCAAACATCTTGCACGGTGGCAGCGGTATGTACATGGACCGGTTCGTGACTGCCGGTGCCCCGGGACTGCTGATGTTGCACGGCAACGGCAACGTGCTCGAGCGTTACCTGCAACCGGGAGAGAAGATCCTGGTCGAGCCGGGCGGCTTTCTCTACAAGGACGCCACCGTGCAGATGCAGGCGCAGCAGATGCCGCTCAAGACCGGCCTGATGCGTCACGGCATGTATCTCGCCGAGATGACCGGTCCTGGGCGGGTCGGAATCCAGTCGATGTACGTGCACCACCAGTCGGACGAATGAGATGACCAGCTCGTACACCTGCCGGTACTGTCGCTTGCCCAGCGACGCATCGGTTGCCTCGTGCCCGAACTGCGGTGCACCGGTCGACGTGCGGGCCCTCGTGAGCGAGTCGGGCTGGGTGAAGCAGCCACCGATCGCCGACTTGGCCCGCATCCAGTTCGGTCAATCCAGCGTGCAGGTGGAGGGCACCCAGGTGCCGATCGCCGACTTCACCCTCGTCGGCGAGGAGTGGATCTATTTCTCGCATCACGTGCTGCTGTGGGCCGACCCGAGCGCCCGGCTGAGCAACATGAGCCTGGCCGGCGGGTGGAATCGCATGCGCGCCGGCCTGCCGCTGATCATGGTGGAGGCGCGCGGGCCCGGCCACGTCGCCCTCAGCGACAATCACCCCGGCGAGGTCGTCGCGCTGCCGATCATGCCCGGACGTTATTTCTGGGTGCGTGAGCACCGGTTCCTGTGCGCGACGGGCAACGTCCAGTACAGCTGGGAGCCGTCCAACATCTGGTTCGTCACCGGTTCCGGGGACGACAAAGAGACACACTATCCACTCGGACAATACGGCGATGTCTTCACGACCACCGGCCGCCCCGGGCTGCTCATGCTGCAC
>JAFAWL010000173.1 GCA_019241805.1 Actinomycetota bacterium | reverse complement strand
CCGGAGCCGGAGCCGGAGCCGGAGCCGGAGCCGGGGCAGCCGCACGGGCAGGGGCGCCGGCGGCGTTGCCATCGTCGCTACTACTAGTACTGGAATCGTCGCTGCGCTGGTCAGGGCTGCCAGAACCGAAAATATCCTTGGGCGGTTGAGTCACGGCTTTCCTTTCGTATCGGCGCTGAGTCCCATGCTGCAGTGCGGGTCAGACGCTAAGTCGAGCGCACGGAGGAAAACAATGTCGACGGGCGCATTGAATTGCGCCGAAGAACCGTCCGAAAATCGGCTCTTTTAAACGCAGCCAGCGTCATTAATTAGCGCACTCAATGCAGTACAGGACCGGCATAAACCGCTTCGAATGCCGAACCGGGAACGGTCTTCAGCTGATTCAGGTCGCTGTCGTCCCAGCCGGAATCGGTGGCCCCGGACAGGTACCAGTTCGACCCGTTGTCGGCAACGATCATCCCGTACTTCTTCAGCGCATCGAGCACCACTTTCGCCGCGCCGTGGAATTTCGACGTGTCGAAGGACGCCTTCAGCCGGAACCGAGCGCCCATCGGCGGCACGTTCGCATCGCCGGTCGATCCGGCCTGGTGGGTCGCCGGGTGGATGTAGCCGCGTTGCGTCCGAGCAATGGTGAAACGCAGTGCGTGATCGATGTGTCCGTCCCGGACTTCGTCGAGGCGCACGAGGCCGGGCAGGATCGGCAGTCCAGCAGCATCAGCCGAGGTCCAGCCGTCGGGCCGCAGCGCGTTCGAGCGCAGGTCGAATACGGCGCCAGAGGCGGCGCTCCAGCCGGCACTCGTCCGACTGGCTCCGTAGAGCTCGTAGAGGTGGCAGTTGCTCGAGGCGACCAGCACGTGCGCGTCGCTGCCCGCCTCGACGGGTGCGCTGAGCGGCACCGGGTACGGCCCCGGGTCGCTCTCGTCTCCATAGTCGGTGAAGGTGATCGGCACGGTCGGCTGCGAGGCCGCAACGACGACGTAAGGGATGCCGTAGTCCGCATTCGCGCCGAAGTCCGGATGCAGGTTGCCTGACCCGATGCTCGCCACCCATGCGTTCGAGTGGGGATCGAGCGCGGCGCTCGACACGTCGGTGCGCCATGCGTTGTCAGCCGGGAACAGCGGACACCCGGCGATCGTGGCGCTACCTGCGGAACCGCCGCCGACCGTGATGGCGCCTGAGGATGCGACCGAGCCGGGCAACCCGAGCCGGCTGGGCCCGGCGTGGCCACCCACCGGTGAATTTGCGGCCCCGCGGCCGCCGCCTGATGAGTCGGCGCCGACAAGGTCACCGGGCGTGACGGAGACGGACGAGGAGCTCGTCACTGCGAGGCTCGACGGGGTGGGCCGGCCGGCGGCCGGGCCCGGCGCGGATCGGCTGGTACAGGCGGCTGACACGACGATGACCAGGGCCGACGCACCGAGGATCGAGGTCGGCACAGGCAGCCTTGACCGAGGCGAGGCGGCACGCACGGAGGTGATCATGACAGTCGCGAGGCGTCGACTTGCGATCACACGGCCGTGGAGTGATGCTTAACGTGAATCTCACAAGCCGCACGCAGCTGCCGGTCCGGACAGAACGTCAGGAGTTCGCATGCCCCAGTCCGCGCCGCGTCGAGGCGACGCCGCGACCTCGGCGGGATCAGGCGACCAGCCTCGATCAGCTTTCGCTCCCTATTCCGGCGAATTCGAACGCCGCCGACGACCTCGGCCCGACCCTCGCGCCCCCCTCGACGGGAGCGGCCGCGATGTAACAGATCACAGCGTGCCCGTCAGCGACAGCGCCGGCGATCGTCCCCGCTGGCAGCGCGGCGGTAGTGCTGACGACCGGTTGACCGACAAGCTCGGCCAACTCAGCGAGACCGTGACAGCGTTGCACGACCGCTTCGACCCGCGGAAGTGGATCGCGCTGGACCATCTCGTGGTCGGACCGGCCGGCGTGTACGTCATCGAGGTGCAGCGGTTCCGCAATGCCAAGGTGAGCGTGCGCCGACTGCGCGGCTTGTTCCGCTCCCCCACCGAACACCTCGTCGTCTCCGGCCGCACGCGGACCGGAATCGCGAAGGCGATGGAATGGAAGGTCATCGCGGTCTCGTCCGCGCTCGCCCAGCATCCCGACCTGCGAGGCGTTCCCGTCGTGGGCATCCTCTGCTTCGTCGACGGCCGCTTCTCCGAAGACACCTCCATCGAGATCGGCAATGTCTTGATCCGCAGCCTGAACGGCACCGCCCGGGTCGTCACCCGCGAGGGCGCCATCGAACAGCGGACCCGCTCGCAGCTGGTCGAGGCCCTCGCGTTGGATTTCCCGGAGATGCCCGATGATTAGGGCTACCGGGCGCCGGACTCCAAAAAATCGTTGATCGCCGCGATGTCGGCGGGCGCGATGCCGACGTCGGTCGCCGGGCTCAACGCGAGCACGCGCTGGTTCTCGACGAGACGGACGACGGCCGGGTCACGGTTCACCTCCCAACGCAGATCATCATCGATCCACACCAGCCGACGCCCCTCCTTCACGACCACCCGCTCGGCCGCCGGAGCCTTCCACCAACGTCCGGACGAGACGCGATTGGTGACGTAGCCGCTATCGAGACGGTGCGTGAACTCCGGCGCCTCGGCCACCGGCCAGTCGGGCAAGTCCAACTCTGGGGCGAGGCAGCGACGAGCCGAGTGCTGCCAGGTGGAGTGCCATCGCACCTCCACCACTCCGGCCTCGTCGAGGGCACGCAGGAAGGCAACGACCGGTTCGGCCGACAGGATCGGCCAGCGCTGTCCGTTGAGGTCCTCGACCGACAGCCGGCGCCACGATTCGGCCGGCCATGCGTCGCGGGTCGGCCACGGACTCACCGCATTCACCACGCCGTCGACGTCGAGCAACAGCACCGGATTGAGCTCGCGTGGGGCGGTCGGAACGGCCACGGAACGTCAGCGCCCGGACCGGTCGGACGCGAACACCCACACGAAGGCCCGCATAACGATCACGATAGGGCCGCTCCGTGGAGGCGCTCTCGCCGCCGCGCCGACGCCTCCAGGCGCTCATTGCAGGCCCGGCGGGCCTCCCGCGAATTCGGACGCTGGCCTGAGGTATCACCGGCGCCCGTGGCCTGTCCTGGTTGAGCAGACATACCGTTTCTGGCTTGCGGAAGTTAGGTAACTCCAGCATACTTAACCTAGCCTTAACACCGGGTACGACGACCTCGGGGAGTTAGCGATGACGATCTTCAGCGACAGCGCCGTCGCTTCGGCGATCCGGTTCGTCAAGATGCAGCACGAAGCGGCCTGCTCGTGCGGTGCGGCCCTGCTCATCGGCGATCGCGCCGGCTACGAGCGTCACTCCCGTCGGACCTTGTGCCTGCGCTGCGCGTACCGCGAAGTCGAATTGACCGACTCACCGCGCTGAGCCCGCGCTGCCGCGAACTCGGGCGCACGTCAACCCCGAACGCCTGTCAGACCCGCGCGAAATCCATCGTCAGCCACAGCCGCCCATGCGCGTTGTCGAGCAGCACGTCGACGCCCAGTGCATCAGCCGAGGTGGACAGGATGATCTGCCGGTGGCCGTCGTTCGGCGGCTGCTCGGCGAGCATCGCGTTCACCAAAGACACTGCGCCGGCACCGGTCATCGAGCTCGTGTCACCGATGCACTCACCGGCCCACGACCAACTGATTCCGGCCGCTGATTCGCGCGCCCCGAGGGCCGGCTCGCCCGGCAACTGATGCGACAGCGAGTTGGCCGAGGCCATCGCGGCATTGTGCGCGGCGGCGCTGTTGGCCAGGCCGCCGAGCGTACGAAGCGCCGGCAGGCCGGCCTGCGCGCGAGCGGCATTGACGGCGTTGACCACAGCGGACACGGCCGACGCGGACGAACTCCCGTTGACGGTTCCGGAACCACCACTTGAGCCGCCGGCGCCGGATCCGGATCCCGCACCTCCGGCCGGCGCACTCGTGCGCTGCGTACCGGCCGAGGAATCGGCCGAAGAACCAGACGCCGACGACAAGCTCGGCGGGACGAGCCGACGCTGAACGGGTCGGGCGGCGAGCACATCACGGGCCGTGGCCGGCGACGCGGCCAATGCGGGCGCTGATACGGCCGGGCCTGCCACCGGGTGGGTGGGCGACGATTCGGCGGCGCCGGCCGGACGATCGGCGACCGGGGAGTGAACGGAGGCGGTCGCGTTGCCGACGACCGCGACCGACACGGCGCCGGCGATCACCAAGAGGGTCGCCGACACGATCTGGACCGCCCGATGCAGCGGGGGGAGCCGCATACCGCAACCTTCCCGTTCGCTCTGGTCGAGCTCGTCGAGGCCGGCGGGGCGGCCCCCGTGAAGCGGCCCGCCAGCGATGTCGATCAACGACCTTAGACAGCAGGCGCCCGATGAGGCAAAGCCACGCC
>JAFAWL010000074.1 GCA_019241805.1 Actinomycetota bacterium | reverse complement strand
GCAGGTGAGCGCACCCGAGCCGACTCCGGCCTCGACGACCACGGCGCCCGGATAGATGTCGCCGGAGGTGACGATCTGGGCGGAATCCTTGGGGTAGATGACGGCGGCGCCTCGCGGCATCGACAGGACGAAATCTGTCAACAGCGGCCGCAGGGCAAGATAAGCAGTTCCCGAGCTCGACATGACGACGATGCCTTCGCAGCGACCGATCAGATCGTCGTGCTCGATCGCTCCTCGGTGCGTATGGAACTGCTTGCCCGGCTCGAGCGTGATGGTGTGTAGTCGGCCCTTCGGGTCGCTCAGTTGCACACGCTCGCCGACTCGAAGCGGTCTGCTCGCGGCATTCGGTTCCGTTGTGTCGCTCATCTCGTCCATCGTTCGCAGGATGCCGGGCACTACCGGCGGCGGGCGCTCAGCACCGTAGCGAGATCGGCTGCGGCCAGAATGCCAGCCGGGCCCCCGTCCGCGTGCACGACCAGATATTCGCTGGCCGGTGTGCGGCGGATGGCACCGATCAGTTCGTCGGCGCTGAGGGTGTCGGGAAGTATCATGCCGGGTTCGATCGGCCGGGCCACCTGCGCGACCGGAGTCCAGGCCAGCCGCTCGTCGGACACCCGCCGGGCGGCGGCCTCGTCGACGATCGCCTGCGGCCGTTCGGCCCCGTCCAGCACGACGATGCCGCGCGCACCCACCTCCCGGGTCCGACGCAGGGCCTCACCCAGGGGCGTGTCGGCCCGTACGAACAGGCCCGGGCGCAGCAGATCGGGCAGGCGCACCACCGCCAGACGATCGGTGAGGGCCGTAACCCGCAACACCTGGCCTGCGCCTGCCCAGATGAAGACGCCCAACAGCACTCCGAGTAAGGCGGTGGCGACGTCTGCGATGCGTACGGACAGCGCGACCGACCCGGCGGCGACGAGTATGGCGAGCGCGAGCCCCGCCCATCCGGCGACGCGTGAGCCGATCCGCTGGGAATGCGTCGCACCCCACACGGCCGCTCTCAGCATCCGGCCGCCGTCGAGCGGCAGCCCGGGCAGCAGATTGAACGCCGCGAGCACCAGGTTGCTCCAGGCCAGCAGCAGCACGATGAGATGAGCCAGCTCCGAGCCGGACGCCAGCGGGGCGAGGGCGAACAAGATTCCGGCCAGCAGCGCCGACACGATCGGGCCGGCCACCGCGATCAGGCATTCATCGCGGGCGCGCGCGATTTCGTCCTCGATCTCCGACATGCCGGCCAGAAACATGATCACGACCCGACGTACGCGCTTACCCAAGGCCAGGCTCACCGATACGTGACCGAGCTCGTGCGCGAGCAGGCAGAGCGCCAGGGCCAGCGCGAAGCCCGCCCCGCCCGCGTAGGCGGCGGCGGTGCTGGCGCCCTCGAGTCGGTCCCGGATGGCGGCCGCGTACATGATGGTGATGAGCGTGGCAACCAAGACCCACGACGGCGTGAAATACAACGGAACGCCGAAGAACCGGCCAACCGGGATCAGCACTGGCGCCCGAGCCCGCGGCCGCTGCACGTTCACTCCGCGGATGCTACGCAGGCGCGAGTAGCGGGGCGGCCGATACCGTAGTCGCCGATGCCAACCTGCCGTCGGTGCTGTCGATGACCGCAGACCCGCTGGTGACCGACCCGTCCGACCGGCGGGCTCGGTCGGACAGCGGCGCCCGCGAGTGGTCGGCTGCAAACGGGCGCGGCCGTCATCGCGCCCCCGGCGGCGTACGCGCCCGGGCACGTCGGCGTGCCCGGTTGCGTGGGCTGGTCACGTGGCTGACGGTCCTGATTCTTGCCGGCTTCGCTGCGATCGTGCTGCGGACCTGGGTCGTCGCGCCGTACTGGATCCCGTCCGAATCGATGGAGCCGACGCTGCACGGATGCGCCGGCTGCCAGCCCGATCGACTCTTGGTCGACAAGCTCTCCTATCATTTGCATGCGGTCCGGCGTGGTGACGTGATCGTGTTCAACCGTCCGCCGGCGCTGGCGCAGAACGACCCGCATCTCGTCAAACGGGTCATCGGACTGGCCGGTGAGTCGGTTTCGGGGCACGGCGGCGCGGTATACGTCGAAGATCAACGGCTGGTCGAGCCGTATGTGAATCCGGTCTGCCACGGCACGGGCGACTTCGGACCCGTGGTCGTACCGCGTGGCGACGTCTTCGTCATGGGTGACAACCGCTGCGATTCGCTCGACAGCCGGTCGTTCGGGCCGATTCCGGAGTCCACGATCGTCGGCCGCGCGTTCCTCACCGTCTGGCCGCTGGGCCGGCTGCATTGGCTGTGATTGCTGGTCCTTGCGCTCGGCTGCCGGAAAGTGTCGTCGGTCGGCTCTAGGGTGTCGACATGACCGACACGACGGTGAGTGCGCCGGCCGCGCCGCGCAGTGAAGCGGCCCCGCCGCGCAGTGAAGCGGCCCCGCCGAGCAGTGAGCCGGTCGGCGCGTTGTCGCCCTCACGGGCGGCGGACTTCAAGACCTGCCCCTTGCTCTACCGCTTTCGCACGATCGATCACCTCCCCGAAGCGCCGTCGCGGGTGGCAACCCGGGGCACCGTCGTGCACGCCGTACTCGAATCGCTGTTCGACCTGCCGGCGGCCGAGCGGACGCTCGCCAGCGCCCGAGCGATGCTGCACCCCGCATGGCAGGAATTGCTGACCGAACATCCGGAACTGGCCGAGCTGTTCGCAGCTGACTCGGACGGGGCACCCGGCAGTGGCGGCCAGGTCGGTCCGTCGGCCGGCTTCGAGGAGTGGATGGCCTCCGCCGGTGACCTGCTCGCGAACTACTTCCGGCTTGAGGATCCGACTCGGTTCGAGCCGGCAGCCCGCGAGGAGCGGGTCGAGTTCCTGGTCGACGGCCTACTGCTGCGCGGCTACGTCGACCGGATCGACATCAGCCCAACCGGTGACGTCCGCATCGTTGACTACAAGACGGGCTCCTTGCCGCGTGAGGCCTTTGAAGCCAAAGCCTTGTTTCAAATGAAGTTCTACGCGCTCGTGCTCTGGCGCACCCGTGGCATCGTGCCCCGGCAGCTCCGGCTGATCTATCTGGCCGATTGCGACACACTCAGCTATCAGCCCGACGCGACCGAATTGGAGCGGTTCGAGCGGACACTGCATGCCATCTGGGCCGCGATCGAGCGGGCCAACCAGACCCGGGATTTCCGGGCCAGCCCGAGCCGCTTGTGCGACCGGTGCGATCACAAGGCGTTCTGCCCGGCGTGGGGTGGGACTCCCCCGCCGTTTCCCGAACCAGTCGCGGCGCCGTCAGTCGAGGCCAGCGTGATCGACGAGGTTCCGTAGGTTCTGCACCGTGATGGCCTCGAGCGACTCGATCACCGTCCGGCCCGGCGCCGGGGCGATCGGCAGCTCGCTGGGCACGACGAGCACGACGCAGCCGGCGGCCTGCGCGGCACGCGCACCGAGTTCGGAGTCTTCGATGGCCACGCTCCGACCCGGGTCGACACCGAGGGCGGTCGCGGCTTTCAGGTAGGGATCCGGGTGCGGTTTAGGCCGCTCGATTTCGTCGCCGGTGACGGTGACGTCGAACAGTTCGCGTCCCATGAAATCCAGCGCTGTCTCGGTGAGGCGCCGGTGCGTCGAGGTGACGAGCGCAGTTGGTAGGCCGGCCACGCGGACCTGTTCGATGAGGTGCCGGGCGCCCGGTTTCCACACGAGGTCGGTTCGGAACAGCTCCGCCGTGCGGCGGGTCAAGAAGGCCGCGCTCGATTCAGGGTCAGCCTCGACATCGAGATCGTCGTGCACGATGGCGATGGAGCGGGCCAGACTCGAACCGACCATGCGTCGTCGTGCTGCCACGGACAACTCGCCGCCTAACCAAGCGGCGAGGTCGGCCAACGCGACGTCCCAGATCTTCTCCGAGTCGAGCA
>JAFAWL010000237.1 GCA_019241805.1 Actinomycetota bacterium | reverse complement strand
CCCCAGCCGCCGCAGCCCGTCCAGGCCACTTCGCCGGCCGCGCCCCAGCCGCCGGCCGCGCCCCAACCGCCGGCCGCGCCCCAACCGCCGGCCGCGCCCCAACCGCCGGCCGCGCCCCAACCGCCGGCCGCGCCTTCATCGCCCGCGGCACCGGCCGCTGAGTCGCTGAACAATCACACGGACGCGGACGTCCGGCGACCGGCCGTCGCCCAGTCCGGCGCAGTCGCGTCCGAGCCGGCGTCCACCGATCCGTTCGCCACCCTGCCCAGGCTGACGCCGTTCGCCGAGGCCGACCTGGGTCCGCTGCCGACCGGTTCGAGCCCTGAACGCCCTGCGTCGGCCAAACCGCCGGCCCACGCGTCGTCGGACCCGGAAACCTCGCCCGCGAGCGGAGGCCGTCGCCGTCGCGCCGACGGGGAGACCAACGATGTCCTGGAGCGCCTACTCAGCTCACGCTGAGTTCCGGTTTCCTGGTCAACAGCCGGTCGGTTGCGATCGGATCGAGCAGGGGTGACGCAGTCGGCTCACGGCGGGCCGAGCGCGGCCGTCAACCGGTCGAGCAGCGGCACCTGGCCGGCGATCAACTTCCCGCGGGCGTCGGCGATCGTGAACCAGGCCGCTCGATCCACTTCGGGGAACGACTGGCGACGACCAGACCGCGGCGGCCACTCCATCTCGAACTCGTTGCTGCGCACGTCCGTGGCGTCGAAGTCGCCCTCGACGGCGAAGGCAACCACCCGTTTGCCGCCGGCCTGACGCACCTCTCCGAGCTCGACCAGGACACCGTCTGGGGCCGGTCGGCCGAGCTCCTCGGCGAATTCGCGCCGCGCCGTCGAGTGGTCGTCCTCGTCCGGTTCGCCGGCGCCTTTGGGCAGCGACCAGGCACCCTCGTCGCGGGGAGCCCACAGCGGACCGCCCGGGTGCACGAGCAAAATCTCGACGGTTCCGGTCGGCGATCTGCGATAGAGCAGCAGCGCCGCACTTCGCGCGGGCATCAGTAGCGGCCCACCGACGTGAGGGGGCTGTCGATCATCGGGCCTCGGTGGCCAAGCGCACGCCGAAGCCGAGCAGGACCGCAACGCCGACCCGGTCAACGCGGGCCACCAGGCGGGGCCGGATCCGGGCCGCAAAAGCGGCGACCCCCACGGCGACCGCGCCGTAGACCAGCACGTCGAACGCGACGATGACCGCCGCCATCAGCACCCCTGGCAAGAGCATGGCGGAGCCCGGGCCCAGGAACTGCGGCAGCAGCGCCACGAAGAACACCGCGAGCTTCGGGTTGGCCAGCCCGTTCACCAGGCCGCGGCGCAAGGCCCGGGATGCCGGGCGCCGCTCCGGAACCCGGCCGACGTCCGGGCCGGTGTCGGCATGACGCCGCCACAAACCGCGCAGTCCCAGCCCGATCAGATAAGCCGCGCCGAGGATCCGCAGCGTGTCGTAGGCCAGCCGATCAGCCGCGATCAGTGCGGACACGCCCGCGGCCGATAGCGCACCCCAGCTCAAAACGGCCACGGCATTGCCGGCGATGCTGGCCAGCGCGCACGTGCGCCCGTGTATCAGCGCTGTCTGGACTACCAGCGCGAAGGCCGGTCCGGGCGTGAGCGTCACCGTGAGGGCGACGAGAAAGAACAGCGGCAGGCAGTGCACGGCGCCATACTGCCGTTCAGCCGCGATCGGAGCGCCTCAATTTCGCGCCGCATTGGGCTCTGCGGTCAGTTGGGCTTGAACGGCCAGTCGGAGTCCTCAGATCGTTGCTGCTGCTCGGCCCGGGTCCGCGTCGCCGCCGCGACCGCCTCGATCTGGTCGGCCAGATTGACGCCGGACTGGTCGGCGAGCAGGTACAGGCCGTAGCCGAGCGTCCCGAGCCGGCCCTCCCAGCCGGGCGCTGGGCGGAACGGTCGACGGCCTCGTTCGGTGGCGGCGGTGGCGACGGCCGAGAGTGCGCCCAGCTCGGTCTGCAGCTCGATCAACAGCGCCGGAACCGTGGCGTGCAACCCCGCGGCGTCGGCACTCTCAGCGACCAGGGCAGCAATGTCAGTCACGTCTGGGCAAGCTACCTCACGCCGTCCGCGTAGGCTTTCGCGGACCGCCGACGTCGAGGAGACCGAACAGATGGCAGCGCCCCGTGTGCGGCTGCAGGTCGGCGTTATCGGCACCGGGCGGGTGGGCTCTGTGCTCGGCGCCGCCCTGGGGCGCGCGGGCCATCACGTGGTCGCCGCGAGCGCCGTATCGCAGCAATCGCGCCGCCGCGCCGAACGTATGTTGCCCGGCGTCCCGATCCGTCCGCCGGATGAAGTGGCCAACGCGGCCGACTTCGTGCTGCTCGCCGTGCCGGACGCCGAGTTGGGCCCGCTCGTGGCCGGGCTCGCCGCCACCGACATCTGGCGGCCCGGGCAGATCCTGGCCCATACGTCTGGCGCCCATGGGGTGTCGGTCCTGGCCCCGGCCACAACCCTGGGCGTGATTGGCCTGGCCCTGCATCCGGCCATGACCTTCGCGGGTCGCCCCGAGGACCTCGATCGGCTCACCGGCGCCGTGTTCGGCGTCACCGCCGACGAGCAGCTGCGCCCGGTGGCCGAAGCCTTGGTCGTCGAGATCGGTGGCGAGCCTGTGTGGGTTCCCGAATCCGCTCGGCCGCTATATCACGCGGCCTTGTCGATCGGCTCGAACCATCTGGTCACATTGATCAACGACGCGCTCGAGTTGCTCGACCACGCCGGGGTCGAGCGCCCGGCCGAGCTGCTCGCGCCACTGGTTTCGGCGTCGCTCGACAACGTCCTTCGGCTCGGGGACGCCGCGCTGACGGGACCGGTCTCGCGCGGCGATGTCGCGACCGTCGCCGCCCACGTGGCTGTGTTGCGCGAGCGGGCGCCGGCCCAACTGGCGGCCTACGTTGCGATGGCCCGACGGACCGCTGAACGGGCCCGCAACAGCGGCCGCCTCTCCGCGACGAGCTACGCCGCGGTCATCGACGCCCTGGAGGCCGCGTGGAGGTCGTGACCAGCCGGGCCGAACTCACCGCCGCTCGTGGGCAACTCAGCGGCGACATCGGTTACGTCGCCACCATGGGGGCCTTGCACGCAGGCCACCGCGCACTGCTCGATCGAGCCCGAGCCGGCAACCGCCAGGTCGTGGTCTCGATCTTCGTGAACCCGACGCAGTTCGGTCCGACCGAGGACCTCTCGCGCTATCCGCGTCCTATCGAGGCCGACCTGGCCGTGTGTGAGCAGGCCGGCGCGGATCTGGTGTGGACGCCGGGCGTCCAGGACGTCTACGCAGCCGGCGACCCTCGGGTCACGGTCGCGCCGGGCCCGTTGGGAAACGAACTGGAAGGCGCGGCCCGACCGGGCCACTTCGCCGGTGTGCTCACCGTGGTGGCGAAGTTCTTCAACCTGATCCGCCCGACCCGGACCTACTTCGGGGAGAAGGACTATCAGCAATTGGCGCTCGTCCGTCGGATGTCGCTCGACCTCGACCTCGGGGCAGATGTGATCGGGGTACCGACCGTGCGTGAGGTAGACGGGCTGGCCCTGTCCAGCCGCAACGTCTACCTCGACGCGGTCGAGAGGCAACGGGCCGTGGGCATTTCGCGGGCGCTGTTCGCCGGCGCGGCCGACCGGCCGCAGGCGGTCGGGACGGCGCGTGCGGTGCTCGACGAGTTCGGCATCGTGCCGGACTACCTCGAGTTGCGCGGCGCCGACCTGGGGCCCGTGATCGACGGAGAACCGGCTCGATTGTTGGTCGCCGCCCGGGTCGGCAGCCCGCGGTTGCTCGACAACGTCGAGGTGGCGCCGTGAGGTTGCCGACGCGCTTGACTGCCCCCGCGCCTGGTTGGGCCGCCGAGGCCGATGTGGTGATCGTCGGCTCGGGGGTGGCCGGGTTGACGACGGCGTTGCAGATCGCCCGGCAGTCGACGCTGCGGGTGCTGCTGGTGACCAAGGACGTGCTGGCCGCCGGGTCGACCCGCTGGGCGCAGGGAGGTATCGCTGCCGCGCTCGGCGCCGGTGATTCGCCTGATGCCCACTTCGCCGACACGATCGTGGCCGGGGCCGGGCTATGTGATGAGGCGGCCGTGCGGCTGCTCGTCCGGGAAGGGCCGGCCGCCGTGCGTGATCTGGTCGGCATCGGCGCGCGGTTCGACCGGGCGGGCGGCGGCCAACTGTCGCTGACTCGCGAGGGCGGCCACCACCAGGACCGCATCGCGCACGCCGGCGGTGACGCCACCGGTGCCGAGATCGAACGCGCGCTCGTCGCGCGGGTGCTCGATGCCCGAACCATCGAGGTGATCGAACACGCCCTGGTGTTGGACCTCTTGCTGAATCCGGCCGGCGCGGTCGCCGGCGTCACCCTGCACGTCATGGGGGAGGGGCAACGCGATGGCGTCGGAGCCGTGCGGGCCGGTGTCGTGGTGTTGGCCACCGGCGGGATCGGGCAGGTCTATTCGGCCACCACGAATCCGAGCGTGTCGACCGGTGACGGCGTGGCCGCGGCGCTGCGGGCCGGCGCCACCGTCCGGGACCTGGAGTTCGTCCAATTCCATCCGACCGTCGCCTACCTCGGTGCTCGCTCCCTGGGCCAGCAGCCGCTGGTGAGCGAGGCCGTGCGCGGTGAGGGCGCCTTTCTCGTCGACGACGACGGCAACCGGTTCATGCTCGGGCAGCACGAGCTCGCCGACCTGGCGCCGCGCGACGTCGTCGCCAAGGCGATCCGCCGACGCATGGACGAGAGCGGTGCGGGGCACGTGTGGCTCGACGCCCGTGCGTTCGGCGCCGAGAAATGGCGGGTTCGATTCCCGACGATCTACGCCACGTTGCTGTCGCACGGCATCGACCCGGTGCGTGATCTGATTCCCGTCGTACCGGCCGCGCACTACGCGTCGGGCGGTATTCGCACCGACCTGAACGGCGCCTCGGACGTCCCGGGTCTGTACGCGTGTGGGGAGGCGGCGTGCACCGGCGTGCACGGAGCCAACCGGCTCGCGTCCAACTCGCTGCTCGAGGGTCTCGTCTTCGGTCGCCGCATCGCGGAGCACGTCGTGGCGCGCGGTACGGTGCCACCCGTTCCGCTGGACGAACGCGCCCGGGTCGGTGGTGCGATCGATCACGGGCAGCGTGCTCGTGTGCAGGCGCTGATGGCGCGGCATGCCGGAGTGTTGCGCGAAGAGAAGGGCCTGGATGCCGCCGCGCGCGAGCTGGCCGACATCATGGACTCCCCTGCTGCGCAGGGCGAAACCGAGAACTGGGAGACAACCAACGTGATCACGGTGGCGAGTGCACTGGTCGCTGCCGCTCACCTTCGCGAGGAGACACGCGGCTCGCACTGGCGAAGTGACTATCCCCGCACGGACGACGAGCACTGGCAGGGACACATCGACACCGTCCTCACTCCGGACGGCAGGCTCGTCCCGGAGTTGCACCGATGAGCGCGCCTGTTCGTGCGGCCGTGGAGCAAGCCGGCCTGTCGGCCCCAGAGGTTCAGCAGCTTGTCGAGCGTGCGCTCGAGGAGGACCTCGGCAGTGCCGGTGACGTCACGACGACCGCGACAGTGCCGGCGAACTTGACGGGGTCGGGTGATCTGGTTGCGCGCGTCTGCGGCGTAGTCGCGGGACTGCCCGTGGCCGCCTGGGTCTTCGACGCGGTCAGCTCGGGCCGGCTGCGATTCGAATACGGCACCCTCGACGGGGCCCGCGTGGAGTCGGGCGAGGTGCTGGCCACCGTGCGCGGACCGATCCGTGATCTGCTCACCGCCGAACGCACCGCGTTGAACCTGCTCGGCCATCTGTCCGGCATTGCGACGGTGACGCGGCAGTGGGTGGATGCCATCGAGGACACCGGGGCGTTGCTGCGTGACACCCGAAAGACGCTGCCCGGACTGCGGGCGCTGCAGAAGTACGCCGTGCGCTGCGGTGGCGGGGTCAACCACCGGATGTCGTTGTCGGACGCCGCGCTGGTCAAGGACAACCACGTGAGCGCGGCCGGTGGCGTCGTCGAGGCGTTCGCGCTCGTCCGCGCGGCCCATCCGCAGCTGCCGCTGGAGATCGAGGTCGACACGCTCGCCCAGGCCCGGGCGGTGATCGACGCGGGTGCTGATCTGATCCTGCTCGACAACATGTCGGTCGAGGACATGACGGCCGCGGTTGGCTACGGCCATGATCACGGCGCCCGTCTGGAAGCGTCGGGCGGACTCACGTTGGACCGGGCGCACCAGGTCGCCGCCACGGGCGTCGACTACCTGTCGGTGGGGGCGTTGACGCATTCGGCTCGTGTGCTCGACATTGGCTTGGATCTCTAGTCGATAGTCCTCAGGAAAAGGATCCTCGGTGCTGCTCACCATCGATATCGGCAACACGAACACCGTCCTTGGCGTCTACGAGGGCGACAAGCTCGACGCGTCCTGGCGCATCAAGACCGATGCGCAGAACACGGCCGACGAACTGGCCTTGACCTTCCGCGGACTGCTGGCCGATCACCCGGTCGACGCGATCTCGGCCTGTTCGACGGTGCCGGCGGCCTTACGCGAGTTGCGGGTAATGCTGAGCCGCTACTACCCGGACGTGCCGACCGTCATCATCGAGCCGGGAATCCGAACCGGCGTCAGCATGCTGGTCGACAACCCGAAGGAGGTCGGATCGGATCGAATCGCCAACACGATCGCGGCGTTCCACCTGGCGCAGGGACCGGCGATCGTCGTGGATTTCGGCACGTCGACGAACTTCGACATCGTCAGCGGGCGCGGCGACTTCCTGGGCGGCGCGCTGGCGCCCGGTATCGAGATCTCGCTGGACGCGCTGGCGGCGCGCGCGGCTCAGCTGCGAAAGGTCGAGCTGGTCGAACCCCGGTCGCCGATCGGCAAGAACACCGTCGAGTCCTTGCAGTCAGGGATCCTCTATGGCTTCGCCGGTCAGGTCGACGCGCTGGTGCGACGACTGCGGGCCGAACTCGCGCCCAACGATCCCGACTCGGTCACCGTGATCGCCACCGGCGGGCTGGCGCCGTTGATCATCGAGATCAGTGAGACGTTGACTCGGCACGAGCCCGATCTGACCCTGCTCGGCCTACGGCTGATCTTCGAACGGAACTCCTGAGCTGTCCGCGCTCGGCTCAAAGTCGGACCGCCGAAAGGGCGGGATCGGCGACCTGCTCGCGGCCCGGCCATCGAGGTTTCCTCGATCGACGATGAGGTTCTCAAGCCCCGATAAGGTCGGTCCGTGAGCAGTACCGTCGAGCCACCCGCCGCCCCCGGCAGCCCACACCTTGATTCCGGCGACGAGCTGCCGGAACAGCTGCGGATCCGTCGGGAGAAGTACGACCGGCTGGCCGCGGACCGCAAGACTCATCCCTTCCCGGTCGGCGTCGCGCGGACCCACGCGTTGGCGCAGGTCCGTGAAGCGTTCCCCGACCTGGAGGCCGATACCTTCACCGGCGCAACGGTCGGAGTGGCGGGTCGGGTCATCCTGGTGCGCAACAGCGGCAAGCTCTGCTTCGCGACCATTCGCGACGGCGACGCGGAACTCCAGCTGATGTTGTCGTTGGATCGCGTCGGGCCCGAGTCGCTGGCGGCCTGGAAATCCGACGTCGACCTCGGCGACATCGTCTTCGCCGAAGGAGAAGTGATCTCCTCCAAGCGGGGCGAGCTCTCGGTGCTGGCCTCGCGCTGGCAGCTCGCGGGCAAAGCGCTGCGACCTCTGCCGGTTGCGCACAAGCCGTTGTCGGAGGAAACCCGGATACGCCAGCGCTACGTCGATCTCATCGTGCGGCCGGAGGCACGCGAGATGGTTCGGCTGCGGGCGACGGTGCTGCGATCGTTGCGCGAAACGTTTCATGAACGCGGCTACGTCGAGGTCGAGACGCCGATCCTGCAGGTGGTTCATGGCGGCGCCGCGGCGCGGCCCTTCCACACGCACCTGAACGCCTTTGATCTCGACATGTCGCTGCGCATCGCCACCGAGCTCTACCTCAAACGCTGCATAGTGGGCGGCATCGAGCGGGTGTACGAGATCGGGCCCGCCTTTCGTAATGAGGGCGTCGACTCGACCCACTCGCCGGAGTACACCTTGCTGGAGGCGTACGAGTCCTACGGCGATTACTTCACGATGATGGATTTGACGCGGGCGTTGGTGCTCGACGCGGCGCGGGCCACTGATGTCGAGGTGCCGGTCACACCCGACGGCGTCGAGGTGGACCTGTCCGGTGAATGGCGGGTCGCTCCGGTGCACGAGTTGGTCTCGACGGCGGTCGGCGAGTTGCTGACGCCCGATACCGATTCCGGGCGGCTGCGTCAGCTCGCGGCCGCGCACGGGGTGGCGCTCCGACCGGAGTGGGACGCCGGACAGATCGTGCTGGAGCTCTACGAAAAGCTGGTTGAACACACGCTGGTGCAGCCGACGTTCGTCAGTGACTACCCGGTTTCGGTGCGGCCGTTGGCCCGACCGCACCGGGACGATCCGCGTCTGGCCGAGGCTTGGGACCTCGTAATCGGCGGTATGGAGCTGGCGCCTGCCTATTCAGAACTGGTTGACCCCGTCGA
>JAFAWL010000354.1 GCA_019241805.1 Actinomycetota bacterium | reverse complement strand
TCGGCCCCTTCCAAGCCAGAATTTCGCAACAGCACGAACACGTGCTGACGGCGACGTTCGCGCTCCGCCGACCATCGCCGCCGCGCCCGGTCTTGAGCAGCGCCGGCCAGTCGCTGACGTGAGGCTGTGATGTGCGCGAGCGACGCTTCGCGCCGAACCTCGACGTCGGGAACCCGCTCGATGAGGATTGTCGAAACGACCTCGGGCGAAGCGCCGTACCGAGCAGCGATTTCGTCGAGGCTCGAACCCCGCAGGTAGCGGCGAAGCATCTCGCGCCAGTACCGACCGGCGCCTGAATTCACCGCGGCGCGGGCCGAGAATGCGACGACGGATATTGGACCGAGACGTTGAGGCCTCGGGCGGTCCGACCATCAGGCGACGCGGCGCCGGTGTCGGCGGAACGTTGTCTCATCCGCTGCCGACGAGCCCGCAGCAGAGCGCGCCGCTCGTCGGCGTTGGGCACGGTTTCAGCGATGATTCCGGCGATGACCGCGGGATCCACGCCGTATCGGTCGGCGATCTCGCGCAGCGATTCGCCGCCGACGTAACGGGTCGCCAGGTCACGCCATTGCCGTCGAGGCGATGGAGGGGTTGCTGATGGAGTTGCCGGTGCCGGGTTGCGCATCGTCACAGCCGCATGGAACCAGCGCGCCGATGGGGCGGCAATGGTGCTGAGTCGCGCCAATGGCAAGGTCGTAGATCCACGTGGCACGATCGAAACAGCAGTCCGCCGAAGGACAGGAGCGACGATGCCCGAAGCTGTAATTGTGGCGACGGCGCGGTCGCCGATCGGCCGAGCCGGCAAGGGATCGCTGGCGAGTCTGCGAGCCGACGATCTGACCGCCCAGATCGTGCGCGCGGTTCTGGCCAAGGTGCCACAGTTGGATCCGCGCGACGTCGACGATCTGCTCGTCGGTTGCGGACTTCCCGGTGCTGAGCAGGGATTCAATCTCGCCCGCATCGTGGCCGTGGCCCTCGGCTACGACTTCCTGCCCGGTACGACGATCACTCGCTACTGCTCGTCCTCGTTGCAGACTTCGCGGATGGCCATGCATGCGATCAAGGCCGGGGAAGGTGAGGTCTTCATCTCGGCCGGCGTCGAGGTCGTAAGCCACTTCGCTGCCGGCTCGTCGGACAGTCCGCCGCAGACGGGTACCGAGGGCGAAGCCAACCCGTGGCGGAACCGGTTGTTCTCCGACGCACGACTGCGCACGGCCGGACGAGCGGCCGGAGCGGCGGCGCGGTGGTCAGACCCCCGGGACCAGGGCCACATACCCGACGTCTATATCGCCATGGGGCAGACCGCCGAGAACGTGGCTGAACTCAAGAACGTCAGCCGGGAGGCGATGGACCTGTTCGGCGTCCGCTCGCAGAACCTGGCCGAGAAGGCGGTCGCGAACGGCTTCTGGTCCCGTGAGATCACGCCGGTCACGACGCCGGCGGGCATCGTGGTCGATGCCGATGACGGGCCTCGGGCGGGCGTGACCTATGAGGCCGTAGCGCAGCTCAAGCCCGTCTTTCGGCCCGACGGGCGCGTCACGGCCGGTAACTGCTGCCCGCTGAACGACGGCGCCGCCGCATTAGTGATCATGAGCGACCGCCGGGCGAGCGAACTCGGACTGACCCCGCTGGCGCGCATCGTCTCGACCGGAGTCACCGCGCTGTCGCCCGAGATCATGGGTCTCGGTCCGGTCGAAGCTTCGAGACAAGCCTTGGGTCGCGCCGGGATGAGCATTGCTGACGTCGATCTGGTCGAGATCAACGAAGCGTTCGCGGCGCAGGTGATCCCGTCTTACCAAGACCTCGGCATTGACCCGGAGCGGCTCAACGTCAATGGCGGGGCGATCGCGGTCGGACATCCTTTCGGCATGACCGGTGCTCGGATCACCACCACGCTGATCAACTCGCTGCAGTTCCACGACAAGCAGATCGGACTCGAGACGATGTGCGTGGGTGGAGGCCAGGGCATGGCGATGATCATCGAGCGGCTGTCCTGAGCGAACTCTTGACCAACCCGAGCGCCATTGATTTGATTGAGCATAGGATTCTGATCAATACGGCGTTGAGACGGACGATCGACTGCGGTTGGAGGAGCGGATGACCTCGGCTCGAACCCGCCCGGTGGCAAGTCAAACCGGGTTGGCCTATTTGAGCGGCTTCGGAAACGAACACGTCACCGAGGCCGTCCCCGGGGCGCTGCCCGTCGGCCGCAACGCCCCGCAGCGGGCCCCGCTCGGTCTTTACACCGAGCAGCTGAACGGCACGTCGTTCACCCAACCGCGCGGTGTGAACCGTCGAAGCTGGCTCTATCGCCAGATGCCTTCCGCCGCGCATCCGAAATTTTCCCGCATCGGCAACGGATCGCTGGCCTCGGCGCCGATCGCCGATGTGGAGCCCGATCCGAACCGGTTGCGCTGGAACCCGCCGCCCTGGCCCGACCGGCCCACAGATTTCATCGACGGCTTGTTCACGGTCTGCGCCAATGGTGACGTCCGTTGCCGGTCGGGTATCGCCGTGCACTTCTATACCGCCGATACCTCGATGCTCGAACGGTACTTCGTCAATGCCGACGGCGAGTTGCTGCTCGTGCCGCAAGAGGGCCGACTGGTCGTGCGCACCGAACTCGGCGTTCTCGAGGTCTCGCCGGGCGAGATCGCCGTCGTGCCGGCCGGCATCCGCTTCCGAGTAGAACTGCGCGACGCCCGCGCTCGGGGTTATGTGTGCGAGAACTACGGTGCCGGCTTCACGCTGCCCGATCGTGGGCCGATCGGGGCCAACGGCTTGGCCAACGAGCGGGACTTCCTCGCCCCGACGGCGGCGTACGAGGAGATCTTCACAACCGTTCAGGTCGTGCAGAAGTTCGGCGGCAATCTCTGGGCGGCCGACTACGACCACTCACCGCTCGACGTCGTGGCCTGGCACGGCGACTACGCGCCCTACAAGTACGACCTGGCCAACTTCATGACCATCGGAACAATCAGCTTCGACCACCCCGATCCTTCCATCTTCACGGTGTTGAGCTCGCCGACCGACACGCCCGGCCTGGCCAATGCCGACTTCGTTGTCTTCCCGCCCCGCTGGCTAGTCGGCGAGGACACCTTCCGGCCGCCGTGGTTCCATCGCAACATCATGAGCGAGTTCATGGGCCTGGTGCATGGGGTCTATGACGCCAAGGCCGAGGGCTTCCTTCCCGGGGGGGCCAGTCTGCACAACGGCTTCTCCTCGCACGGGCCGGACGCCGACACTTACGAGCGGGCGAGCACGGCCGAGCTGGTTCCTGAGCATCTGACCGACACCCTGGCCTTCATGTTCGAAACGCGCTGGACGCTCGTGCCGACGCGTTCGGCGCTTTCCGCTTCGTTCGCGCAAGCCGACTACGACGCGGTGTGGCGGGGAATCACGCGGCGCTTCGCATCGGCATGACGGCCGCCCGTCGACCACACCAGACGTACGGCGCACCGGCCGCCCGCATCGACGGTGTCGCGTCGATCGATCAGCTTCCCCCGAGTGGCCAGAGCGCCCTGCCGCTGTGGTTGCAGGTCGTTGAAGTGCTGCGCGCTCATAGCGCGAAGCTGACCGGCGAGCGTGAGACCCGACTACCCACCGAGGCCGACCTGGCCCGCCACCTCGGGGTCAGCGTCTCGACGGTGCGGCAGGCTCTCGCCGCGCTCGAACGCGATGGTCTGGTGACTCGCCGCCGCCGTCGGGGCACCTTTCTGGCCGGCAGCCCGGCGACCGAGCACACGCTGCTTCTCGCCGGTTCGCTCGAATCGATCGTGCGTCAGCAACAAAGCACGGACACGGTGGTGCTCGGTCGGGCATCGCGCCGCCCGCCGCCCGAACTGGACGCTCACTTCGCCGACGCGGGCGCCGTCACTTGCATCGAACGGCTACGCAGCGAACAAGGCCGACCCGTGAGCTATGCCGAGAATTTTTTGCGGCCGGCGCTGGCCCGCCGGGTCACGAATGCCCGATTGGCGGCGGCGCCTGTCACCCAGGTGCTGCGCGATAACCTCGACCTGCGGCTGTCACATATCGAGAACGTCATCGAGGCGCGACCCGCACCACCCCGGGTCGCCAGTCTGCTGGAAATGGAGCTGCGCGAACCGGTGTTGCTGTCGACCAACTTGACCTACGACGCGGGTGGTCGAGTGGTCGACGCCGCCCTTATCTACTACCGCGGTGATCGGTTCCGGTTCGGGGTGCGTATCGATATCGGCTGAGCGGATCGCCGCGGACGTCACTTGCCCTGGGCGCCGCCGCGATGATGGCGCGCGCTGCTGCTGTTAGCTCGCGACAAGGTGGCACTGGCATCGGGGCGGCCCGACACGGTGGGCGTCGCATCGGGGGCCGACATGGAAGCGACGTCGAGCGCGCCTGGAGCCGGTTGGCGAAACCGCACGGGACGAACCGGCCGCGGACGCGGCACCCGAGCTCGAGCCGGGCGACTGCGAGCCGGCCGAGCCGGAGCCCGCACTCGAGGAAACCACCCCACTCGTGCTCGAGACGACGGGCGCGCTACCAGGAACAGCTGCCCGACCGGCGACACCGCCGATGGTGGCGATGTAGGCGATGGCCGCGGCGACGACGACAGCGGCAGCCAGGCCGATCGCCGCGAGCGCGCCGCGGTGGGTCTGCGGTGGCGCGGCCCGACGATGTGGGCGACCGCGCGAGGGCAGCGTATTGACCGGCCGCGAGACCGGCCAGGGCGATGCCCGTTCGATCAGCGCCAGCGCGGCGCTGACCTCGGCCGCCGTGGGCCGATCGGCCGGATTAAGAGCTGTCATCGCCGCCAGCAGCTCTCGCCATCGAGGGCCGAGATGCTCCGGGACGACCAGCGGCTCGGTGAGCCGCCGCGCCGCCGCCTCGACACCGCTGCCCGGATAAGCCGGGGTTCCCGTCAGGCACTCGAACAGCGTCAGACCGAGTGCGTAAATGTCGCTCGGTGGCCCGACCTCGGCCGGGCGGGTCAGTTGCTCCGGGCTGATGTAGTTCGCCGTGCCGACAGTCAGACCGACTGAGGTGATCCGGTCGTCGCTGAGCCGACGAGCCACGCCGAAGTCGGTCAACTTGACTTCACTCAAGGGGCCGTCGCTGGTCCGCAGCAGGATGTTGGCGGGCTTCACGTCGCGGTGGATTACGCCACTGGCATGAACGTAGGCCAGTGCGTCGGCAAGACTGCGGGCGACGTGTAGCGTCTCGGTGGCGCTCAGATTCCCGGCTTTGATGCCAGCGGCGAGCGTAGGCCCATCAATCATTTCCATCACGAGGTAGGGCCTGGGGCCGCCCGGCGTCATGTCGTGACCGGCGTCGAAGACCGCTACGAGGCCCGGATGCCGCAAGCCGGCCAGCGTGTGGATCTCGCTTTCGACGCGGGCGGTGCCGTGCGGATCGTCCGGTGGCGGTTGCCGAAACAACTTCACGGCGACGACTCGGTCGAGAACGTTGTCTCGCGCACGATGCACGTCGGCCATGCCGCCAGATCCGAGGGTTTCGAGCAGTACGTAGCGATGATCGACGATTCGCGTAGCCGAAGCGTCCGACGGCGACGTCCCACCGGCCTGCGGCGGCTCGGTGGCCACCGACAACGACCCGGTCACGGCTGAATACAACTGCACCACAACTTTTTTCCTTGCGTCCACCGACGGAATGCCATGCCTCGATACCCGCTCTGCTGACATCGCTAAACGGGATTAGACGGAGATTTAAATCCGCGACAGTCTTCTCGAATTCGGTCGCAAAATGGCTCTAAGCCGTTCCGCGGCGCGAAACGGCGCATCGCTCGCTCGGCGGTCTCGGCCGGGCGGTCCTGTGCGATGTAAGAGCCTTGCTGTGCCGTTAGCGTCGTCTGACGATCCGGTGTTACACCCGGTTGCGATGCACGGGGCCGCCCCTCACGCAACCGGCGGCGCTCCGGCCGGTCCTGGGGAGGGCGCCCCCGCTGTCGGTCTGTAACACTTGCCGACGAGGCGGCGCTGAACGTCATGGTGTAGTGGCTCAACCAGAGCTCGTAGAAGCGGGGTGGCGGATGTCGGATCCGGTCACCTCGGAGGCTTCGGGCACGGATCTTGGCTGAGCAGGACACCGGACAGACTTCGGACGCTGTGGCGAGACGCCCCGAACGCCAATCGCTGCAACCGGATCTCGCGGCGGCACCGTCGGACGACTTGGTCGGTCTCGCTTCGGCAGACGCGCCTGATCCCGACGTCATTACCGCTGCAGCAGTTGCGGGTGACGTGGAGGCCTTTGAAGCGCTGTATCGATTGAACCAATCACGACTGCTGCGCTACGCGACCGGACTGGTGGGGCGCGACGCCGAAGACGTTACGGCCGAGGCATGGCTTCAGATCGCCCGCGATCTGCGCCGGTTCTCCGGCGACGCGGACGGCTTCCGGGCGTGGGCGGCCCGGATCGTACGCAACCGGGCTCTGGACCAGATCCGAGCACGGACACGCCGACCGGTCGTTTCGGTTGACATTGCCGAATTGATCGATCCGCCGGGTTCGGACGACGTACCGGCGTCGGTAGAGGAAACTATGTCTACGGAGACCGCGTTGGCACTCATCGCCGAGCTACCGCGCGATCAAGCCGAAGCCGTACTGCTGAGAGTCGTGGTCGGGCTTGACGCCGCTGCCACCGGCGAAATCCTCGGAAAGCGGGCCGGGGCGGTAAGAGTTGCGGCGCATCGGGGCCTGCGCACTCTTCAGCGGCGCCTGACCGAAAATGAGGCGGGTCCAGGCAGTGCCCGAGATCTCCCCGGGCGCGAAAGGAGGCCTGCCGGTGGGGAGTAACGCCAGCAATACACCTGACGCTTCTGAAAACGGAATGGCGCACGTCAACGCGAAGCCCACGGGCCGGCAGCTCGATCAAGTGCTGGCCGGTTCGGCAACCGCGATCCCCCCGCTCGGCGCGCTCGTCGAGGCGCTCACCGCCTCCCCTCAGCCGGCGGAGCTGGGCGGCCTGCGCGCGGCATCGGCCGCGTTCGCCAGCGCACCGGACGGGCCGACCGAAGTCATCGGCGCAGCCGGCGCTTCCCGGTCCATCGCGACCAGACTGCGCTCGGGCCCCGTGATCGCTGTAGGCGGATTTACGCTGGCGGCCTTGGCCGCCGGCGGAGTGGCGTTCGCCGCCGCTCACGAAGGCGGCGACAAGGCCAGCCGCCGGCCGGCGCTCTCGACTTCCGCCGCACCGACGAGCGCGCAGGCGACAGCAACCGGCCCGTCGAGGACGTCCGATCCTGCGGACACGTCGGGGTCGGGCACAACCGCGATCGTCGGAGCCGCGGACGAACCGACGCCCGTCGGCTCGCCGACGTCGTTGACTGTCGGCTCGGATGGTCCGAATCCGTCGTTATCCGGGCTGTGCAACGCCTGGTTGAGCAAGCCCCACGAACACGGCAACGCCGACAACAGCGCGGCATTCACGATGCTGGTCACGGCGGCCGGTGGCATTGACGCCGTCGATGGCTATTGCCTCCAACTGCTCGGCCGCACACCGAGCGCGACCGTGGTGGCGCCCGAAGTCAAGACGCCGTCCGCTACGCCCGCACAAAAACCGGCCAAACCGGCGAAGGCCACGCCACCCGGGCAGACCCAGACGAACGGCCATGGCAAACCATAATCGTCGGCCGTCAACCCGGTTTGATCCTCTTTCGATTGCTGTGCGCGGGCCGCTCTGAGATTCCTCTGATGACCGATTGTTTCGGCAATCAAACATCGCCATCCAGGTTTCGCGTGCTAATTGCACGGGTATCCCGGCGGGGACAACGAATCAACCAACCCTGGGCCCGAGGAGTATTCATGCGAATCGCTTCGAGCTTGTTTCTGATCGCATTGGGCGCAATCCTGCGCTTCGCGGTGACCCGCTCGGTCAACGGCCTCAACCTGCACGTCGTCGGCGTCGTGTTGATGATCGTCGGCTTGGTGGGCCTCATTGTGACGGTGGCGCTGGCCGGAAGTCGCCGCCGAACCGATGTCCGGTACCGGCGCGACGGTGTGACTTACGTCGAGCCCGGTCCCGGCGTCGACCCCTACGCGTAACCCGCGCGCCCTGCTCGCCGGTCGGATTCGACGCGGGCGATGCTAATCATCCTCGAGAGGAGCAAGTCGTGATCATCTTGGGAGTAGTCCTCTTGGTCATAGGTTTCCTGACCAAGATCGCCATCCTCTGGACGCTGGGAATCATTGCCCTCGTCGTCGGCGTGATTCTCGCGCTGCTGGGCGCCGCCGGGCGCGAAATCGGCGGACGCCGCCACTATTACTGACGCCTGTAAGTTCGGGTTGGTCAGACCGCTCATCGAACGCCGGTCCTGCTTCGCGGGGCCGGCGTTCGGCTGTCCGGCGGTCGGCGTTGGGCGTTGGAATGTCGTGACTAGGCGGACTCAAGAGGCGTTCGGTGCCCGAACGGATCTCGACCGCCGACCGCAAGAGAAGTAGCGTGGGCGGCCAACAACCGAGGTAGGAGGCCAGAGATGAGTCAGATACCTCGGGGTCGATGGACGGCCGAGATCGAGGGCGACTTCGTCGTGTTCATCATAGGTGCGAAGGTTCGCAATCCGGTCCGGGCTCGTCGGGCGGTACCGCTGCTCATCCAGATGCGAGCAATGTTGCGCGATCTGGAAAGGGATCCGAGCAAGGGCTTGCTGGGCTACCAGATGCACGGCGGACCGCTAGGCGTGATCGTGCAGTACTGGCGAAGCTTCGAGGATCTCGAGCGCTTCGCGCGCAACCCGTCCGACCGCCATGCCAAGGTCTGGCACGACTGGTTCGCATCGGCTCAACACCACAACAGCGCGGTCGGCATCTGGCATGAGACGTACAAGGTGCGTGCGGGCGAGTATGAGGCGATCTATCAAGGCATGAACGACAACTTCGGGCTCATGAGGGCGGGTCGGCCGCTGCCGCTCGGACGGCATCAGGCCGCGGCGACCCGCATGGGGGCTACCGAGTCCACGCGCGGGCGGCCGGTCGACCTGCAGTAAACGAGGTCAGCGCGCCCGGACGCCGGCCACTGATGGTGTCTGTGATTCCAGGTCGGCCTCACCTTGGTTGAACTGCGCGTTGTACAGACGGAAGTACGCCCCACGAGCGGCCAGCAACTCGCTGTGACTGCCTTGCTCGACGATTCGGCCGGCCTCCATCATCAGAATGAGATCGGCATCGCGGATGGTGGACAGCCGGTGCGCGATGACGAAGCTGGT